>JARRNW010000619.1:0-2116 GCA_037384565.1 Candidatus Thiodiazotropha sp. | reverse complement strand
CGGGTAGATTTCAGTAGCCTTGGCATCAGCAAGACCCCGAATCTCTTCAACCTGGCGGTAGGCTTCCGATTGACTCTTGTTCAACCCCCTCCGGGCGGGGATAGGCGATACGCCCGAGGAATCGGACTCTACCTCGAATTAGTGGACTGGACTGGCCGGGCGATCCGCGATGACAAAAAGGAATCAATCCCAAACGAACTGCTACCGATCATGCAGCGACTCGGTGTAGAGTCTGAAGCATCGCGATTATTATTCTGTCCTGGGTGCTCTGGATAGGATTAAGACATTTGCCCAGGCACAGGGTAGAGCCTGGTATCGCGGTCAGGAGGTGGCCAAGCGGACTTATCGGATGGCATCGGCTTGATTATTGAGGCCTATGGGCAAGGATCTGTGTCATAGTTTATGGGTGTTCGTGATTTTTTCCAGATAATGCAAGCCATTATCCGCCACCGCCCACGTCATCCTGCGGCGCGTGAACCTACAGAACGTAGAGCTGACCAACTACGTTACAAAAACCCACGACCGCTACTGAGGTGCGCGTATGAAGGGAGGCAGACCCGAATGTTACTTAGTTAAGCCATACATCTTCATTTGGATGTTTGGCCAAGGTACAGAGCGAGCATCAAGTCCCGGTGCGGCAAGCCGCACTCTACGCCTCAATTACCCTCCATCCCCCTTTTCGATCATGCCCTGTTCTGGATTGGGCGTGCGGTACGCAGATCGCAGGTCTTTACGCGGCAATCTCTTCCTCAGACTCTTCCTGTGATGCCTGCAGCTCCTTCAAGCTCTGCTCCAGTTTCTGCTTTTCCTTGCGCAAGGTGGAGAGGGCTTCTTCCGCCTTTTTGCGGGCATCAGACTCGTCCAACTTCTGCTTCTTCAGTGCCTTTAGTTTCTTCACGACGTTTTCTGGCGTGTCAGATAGGGTTGTGCTGATGGTCTTGATTGCACGCTCCTTCTCCGCCAGTTGCCCCTTGAGCTTTTTCAGCTGCTGTGCATGGTAGTTGCGCTCTGTAACGAGTTGCTGCTGAAGTTGCTGCACATTCGCCTGCGCCTCGGCAAGGGCGGCTTCAACAGCTTCCAGGGATTTGTTGCTCTTTGCCAACTGCTGTTCAACCGCAGCGACAGCAAGCTTGGCGTTTTCCTGGCTATTACTTAGCTCGAGTTCGGCTTCGGTGGAGCGTTTGATGGTTGCTTCGAGCGCCTCTTTCAGCGCTTCCGGGGTACAATCATTGTCTAGCTTCAGAGCATCAGTCGCTGCCAGCATTAATACCTGCTTACTAATCGCGAGTTCTTTCCACACTCTGAGTTGTAGTTCTGCTTCGGTTTCAGTCACATGTTCTCCTGGGATATGGGTTCTATACGGGACACAGCAGCGCACTGTTACACAAAACACACAAAATGTCAAGCTATTTCAACAACCTATGCAGTCTATCCAATGTGCGGTTTAGAGAACGTATCAATAAATGGGGGTCACCCATTAGCCCACTCCGTTCAATAACCCGATATAAATTCTTAGCGTGATCGCACTGCTTTAAGTAATACACCACCTGTCCACGCAACTGCGTTTTCTAAAAACTATCAAGATCGGTGACACATACATAACATTCTTAAAGTAAATTGTAGCTATCGAGAATTGATTAGACAGACGCACCATCAAAAAGGGCAACTGTCAGATCAAGTCGCGACTACTACAATTCATCCGCCTTTCCGCAAGGCCCGCAGGATGGCCGGGTAGTTGAAATCGTCGGCCAGCTGGATCAGCTGTTTGTGCAGTGCCCGATCGTGCGTCGCAACCTGTTGGATGACCGTGTCGATCAGGCTTTTGTCCAGGCTTAGCAACGCCTCTTCGAGTTCACCAAGCAATCGCTCGGGCAGTCCGTTCAGCATCTCCGGAGTCAGGTCCACATCCTGCTCTCCCACCAAAAGCGTCTCTTTGTAAAGATATTTCACACCCAGGTGTTTCGAAAGGGTGTCATAGATTTCGGTCGCTCGAAAGGGCTTACGCACATAATCGTCGATGCCGACGGCGAGCATTTCTTCACGTTGTTCGGCAAATGCCGATGCGGTCACCGCGACGATCTTTACCTCCTTGCCACCGGGTAGTTCACGGATGCGC
>JARRNW010000618.1:0-4121 GCA_037384565.1 Candidatus Thiodiazotropha sp. | reverse complement strand
CTCCAAGCCGCCTACATCAGGCAGTTGAGTAGTACCTTCTTGCTCTTGCTGGTGTGGAAACACCACCATGAACACCCCAATATTCACAACCAGCAGTATGAGGAAAAGCCATTTCATAGAACAAAAGGTCAGCCTGAGCTTCGAGATTGCAAGGCCAGTCCCTGCAAAACGAGATCAGGAATCAGTTGGCAAGAGATCCCAAGGTGAGGCTCCAATAGCGAGGCATCCCCTCCTGTCAGTATGCACTGGACATCGGCTGGAGTTTTGGCAACTCGCTGCAATTTCATATAAATCTCTTTTATTATGCACACGTGAGTCAGGATAGCACCGCTTTGAACCGCAGATGCGGTATCAGTCGCAAAAAAACCGATATCTCCATAAGCTTGAGCCGCGCTGAGATCCGTATTGTTGAACAGACACCGGGAAAACCCCATCACACCGGGCAGGATCAGGCCACCAAGATGCTCCCCCCGATCATCGATCCCGTCGAGGGTGGTTGCGGTGCCACAATCAACGACCAGCACAGAAGCACTGACAAGATCCCATGCAGCCAGCATTGCGAGCCACCGATCCACCCCCAGTTGTGAGGGTGAAGCATAGCCATTGGTGATACCCATTTCAGCGGATTGTGTTTGCGACACCCTCACACGGGAAGACCAATTATGATCCACCCAACGTATCAGACGCTGCTCAAGTTCCAGGTGTCTGACCGATGCAATGACAACTTCTGAAGGCGGCCAGAGATCGCCCCAGGCACGATCCAGGGTAGCCGTCAGATCATTGACGGTTTCACGATGTATCTGATGAGCCACCAGCTCATGATCCATAGCCCATTTCAGTGCCGTATTGCCCAGATCCACGAAAAGTTTCATCGCAACGCGGCTCGATTAGTGGATCGCAAACTCACCTCACCCGCATGAAATACTGTGGTTTTATCCTTTATTCTCAGACAGATACCACCCGACACATCCACGCCAATATGCTCACCCTGGATCTCTTCCCGTGCACTGCGAATTACAACCGGCTTGCCCAATAGAAGATCATGACGATGCCATTCGTCCACAAACCCCGCAAAACCCTGTTCAGCGTATTGGCGTGCCACATCGCTAAGATGATAGATCAGCCAAGCCGCCAACTCATTACGCGAATAGGGACGAAGCCCTGGAATCCCATGCAGATCGACCCAGGGCTGATCGATACCCGCCGCATAGCCATCCAGCCGGGTGTTGAGGCCGACGCCCACCACCACTCGAGAGGGCCCGTCAGCCTCACCCGCCACTTCTAACAACAGACCGGCCAGTTTTCTCCCCTGCCAAAGCACATCATTCGGCCACTTTAATCCCGCACCCTGGCAGTCGAGTTGATTCAATACACGCATGACAGCGACGGCAGAAGCAAGACTCAAACCTGCCACCTGAGTTGGGGGCAGGTCAAACTCAAACAGAACCGACAAATACAGATTACGTCCGAAAGGCGAAACCCAATGACGCCCATGCCTTCCCTTGCCTTCAGACTGTTGTTCCGCAAGACAGACACTCCCGGATGCCATACCCGATTGCGCCTGATTCATGAGCCAGGCGTTGGTGGACCCGATGGTCGTGTGGACATTGATCTCAGAAACTTGCGTGTGCCCCAGTCCCTTAAGGTGGTTTGATATAAGCGAACGATCAAGTAATTCTAGCGGCGTTTTTAAGCGATATCCGCGCCCTTTTACAGCATCGAACTCCAGCTCATAGCGGACTTTTGCCGATTGCAGTTTTTTCCAGACACCGGCCCGGCTGATGCCCAGTATTTCACCCAATTCACTACCCGAGTGGAAACGGCCATCCGCCATTAACTTGAGCAATTCATACTGATCACTCATGGCCGAATAACCAAAGATTCTGTCGTGAGCGTTTCTCTTTGCTGATTTGCTTCGGCAGCCAGAAGTAACAGGTATCAGATGGTGCCTTTCGGGGAACTACATCGAGCACCATCAGCTCATCCCGGCGAAACAGATGCACTCGAATAGAGTCGTCTGGTGACCTATCAACAAGATAGTTTTCAAACTGGATTTTTACAGTGCGATCGTTATCGACGAGTTATGCACCAAGTGTGAGGCGTTCAGATGCGTCAGGCGAAGATTCCTTGGCCACTCCTCCTAGATCATCACTTGATCGCGCAGTGACAAGCTTCATGTTCACCCCAAACGACTCAAGCACAGAATCCAATGGCAAATCCCGGGTTGTACGCAACCCGAGATCAAGTAATTCATGCAGATCCACGCCACTGACTTCGGAAAGTAGATTTTCGAAGACGCCCTCAGGTAACCCCTTGTTCAACTTGCCATACTGAGTCCACAGATAGCGCATAACATCATCCAGGGAGCGCTGACCCGAGGTCCGCAAACGAATTGTCAAATCAATCACCAATGCGAGTAATGCGCCTTTGGCGTAGTAACTCACCAGTGCATTGGGTGCATTTTCATCCTGCTTGTAGAACTTGGTCCAGGCATCAAAGCTGGACTCCTCCAGGGTCTGTTTCGTTCTACCATTCGAGCGCATTACCCGGGTAACCGTTTCCGCCAGCATTTCAAAATAGGCTTGAGCTTCAATAACCCCACTACGAACCAACATAAGCTCATCGTAATAGGACGTAATACCTTCAAATATCCACAACTGACGCGTGTAAACCTCTTTCGTGGTGCCATTTTTCTGAAACACTTCCGGTGTAATACGCTTCACATTCCATAGATGAAAATACTCATGACTGCACAACGCCAGCAGCCTGCGGTAACCGGACGTAATGGTCTGTTCGCTTCGCGCGAACAGCTCACTACGTGGAAAAATGAGGCTCGTGGAATTCCTGTGTTCCAACCCGCCATATCCGTCACCCACAATACGCAGCAAGAAATGATAATCATCTACCGGGAGCTCTCCGAACAGTGCAACCTGCTGCGTACAGATCATTTCCAGATGTTTACAAACCGGCTCCAAATCCAGATCAGGCATACCACTGACCACAAGCCGATGCGGTTTGTTGGATACGTTGAAGGTGAAGTCTTTGAATTCTCCAATCTCAAACGGGTAATCCATCAACGCTTCGTAATTTTTTGATTCGTAGTCACCAAACCCCAGGGAATCAATCCTCACAGCTGGCATACCCGTAGCGATACGCCAAGACGAGAATCGCGGGTCATCGGGAGACTCCACCCGTAATCGACAAGGCTGGTGTTCCTGTGATTCGGCCGCAAGAAACAAGCAGGCCCCGTTGAAATAGGCGTGGGTTGTATCAAAATGGGCAGCACGCACCGACAACTCCCACGCATACACCCAATATCTGATCGTAAGCGGTCCGTCTGTTGGATCAAATTGCCAGGTCTGCTTATCCAGCTTCCGACCCAGAACCCGAGTATTATCGGAGAATGCCTCTATCATTATGATATTTCGAGCAAAATCACGAATCATATAGCTCCCGCGAATCCAGGCTGACAGATATACGACCTGTCCTTGAGGATCGGGATTTTCAATATGCAACTCTATTTGTAACTGATGTGACTCAGGGCTAGCTAACAAAAGTCGGTATTCGATCATCGTTACTTCCAGTCTAATATCGCTTGATGGCCCGTTTCATTGACTGGGCGTACCACCAATCCCGCTTGTGTTGCGCTGATTCGGTAGCGAGACGCTGCTTTCGCAGGCATATAAACAGAACTTCCGTACAGGCTATCAACCATAAGGGTATGAGTCGCAAGAAAAGTGGTCAGTTGTTCCAAAATTCCAGAAGTATCCGTCAATGTATAGATCGGATCTGGTGGGCTTCCAATCTCGCGCATCCGCCCAGTAAATGATTCCAAACGCACTACGGGGTCTTTACCCAGGATAGAAACCCATGGCTTCCATTTCAAAAAGCGTGCGTCCACGCGCCATTCTTGTGCCTTTATCCAGTAAACGTTAGTACTACCCTCACGGATCAATGAAACGGGTATACCTTGATCGGTCCGCTGGCCCACGTAAATTTCTGCCAGCGATGTGTCCCGGGTAAGTTGCACGTATGTCTGCAGATTCACCATCAGCAGTAGAATTATCATAGACGGGAAAGCCAAGGCAATTCCGAATGTCCCGTACAATCCGCCTTGCAGG
>JARRNW010000617.1:0-3615 GCA_037384565.1 Candidatus Thiodiazotropha sp. | reverse complement strand
GATCCCGAGGGTACTGTGTTGGAGCAGAGTGATCTGCCCGTGAGCTATATCCACGGTGGTGAAACGGAACTGATCGGGGGAATGGATCGTGCCGTGGAAGGAAAATCCGTCGGCGAAGAAGTCGAGATCAGCCTGACCCCGGCCCAGGGCTTCGGCGACCATGATCCAAATCTAACCTTCACCGATGACATCGAGAACGTACCCCCCGAGTTTCGTCAACTGGGCGCGGAAGTGCAGATGCAGAACGAAGCGGGAGATGTGCGCAGCTTCTATGTCACCCGTATCGAAGAGGGTCGTCTGACCGTCGATGGCAATCATCCGCTGGCCGGTAAGTCCCTGGTGGTCCGGGTGAAAATTCTTGAAGTACGGGATGCGACCCAGGAGGATGCGATGAACGTCGGAATCCCCGGGCAGAGCCCTACCCTCAACTGATCCTTCACCCGCGCCTCTGGTTGATGCAGAGAGTGAGGGGAATTTTTACGTTTTAAGTTATCATGTGAACCGTTAATCTGGGGCCCCATCCAGAATTGCCGTGAAGCAGTCGGGCTGGGTTTGTCGCATAAACGGGTGCCGTGGTTTGTATCATTGGCACAGACAAAAACTGTATAACAAGAATCATCGTAAGACACTTCGAGCGACTCTGCATCGGATGGGTCTGATGACGTAGCGTATTCTGAGACAGGGGGGAGAATCGGATGCATTTGGGAGCACTGATACTGGCGGCTGGGGAAGGAACACGGATGCGTTCAAAACGGCCCAAAGTGCTGCATGCACTGGCGGGAAAACCCCTCCTGTCACACGTGATCGAAACGGTCAGAACCATCCATCCCGACGAAATCTCCATCATCTATGGCCACGGGGGCGAAGAAGTCCTGTCCCGACTGGCAGCCACAGATCTGGACTGGATCGAGCAGAAAGAGCGACTCGGCACCGGCCATGCGGTGATTCAGGCCCTGCCCTACCTCAAACGCGTGGATAAGGTTCTGGTGCTCTATGGCGATGTTCCGCTGATCAGCGCTGCCACCCTGGTGAGCCTGCTCAGTTGCCTTCACACCAGCGATCTCGCCCTGCTCACCGTGGATCTACCGGACCCAACGGGATATGGCCGCATCATCCGAGATCGGGATGATCATATCGTGCGTATTGTCGAGCAAAAAGACGCCACGGAGCGGGAACTCGAGATCACGGAGATCAATACCGGCATCATGGCGGTGAACCGCACAAAGCTGGAAACCTGGCTCTCCCGCATCGACAACAACAACGCTCAGAACGAGTACTACCTGACCGACATCATCGCCCTGGCTGTCTCCGACGGGGTCAATATCCAGGCGGTTCATCCCAGTTGCGAAGAAGAAGTGATGGGGATTAATGACCGTAAGCAACTGGCCTGTCTGGAGCGTTATTACCAACGCAAACAGGCTGACGAACTCATGCAGTGCGGCGTAACCCTGGCGGATCCTAATCGATTCGATATCCGGGGGCGCCTCAAGACCGGTCAGGATGTCTTTATCGACTGCAACGTCATTATCGAAGGGGACGTCAGCCTGGCCGACGGGGTCAGCGTGGGCCCGAATGTGACCCTGAAGAATTGCTCAATCGGCGAACAGACACAAATCTTTGCCAACAGCGTAATCGAAGATGCGCGTATCGGTACGGACTGTCGGATTGGTCCCTTTGCCAGGATCCGTCCGGAAAGCCGCCTCGCGGACCATGTGCACGTGGGTAACTTCGTCGAGATCAAGAAGAGCCAGGTGGCAGACGGCAGCAAGATCAATCACCTGAGTTATGTCGGTGACTCCGAAATACCAACTGGTCGCACCGGTCAAAGTGGGCGCCGGAGCAACCATTGGAGCGGGCTCCACTATCACCCGGGATGCCCCAGCGGATCAATTGACTTTGAGTCGTTCAAAGCAGGTCAGTCTCGAAGGCTGGGTCAGGCGGGCCAAGAAACCAAAGGCATAAGCAGGGAGATATCAGAATGTGTGGGATTGTCGGTGGCATCGCGCAAAGAAATGTTGTGCCGGTCCTGATGGAGGGTCTGAAGCGGCTCGAATACCGTGGCTACGACTCCGCGGGTGTGGCGATTCTCGATGACCGCCAACACCTGCAGCGGATACGCTCCGTTGGTAAGGTGGCCGCGCTCAAGGAACTGATCGATCAATCCAGTCTCTCAGGCTGCCTGGGTATCGCGCACACCCGCTGGGCCACTCACGGCATGCCCTCCGAACGCAACGCCCACCCGCATATGAGCGGAGAACGGGTCGCTATCGTACATAACGGGATCATCGAAAACTATGCCGAACTGCGCGAGGAGCTGACTGAGAAAGGCTTTGTGTTCACCTCGGAGACCGATACCGAAGTGATTGCTCACTTACTTGCAGACATCCTGAAATCCGAGTCGGACTTCATCAAGGCCGTGCGCAAAGCCGCAGAGAAATTGATTGGTGCCTACGCCCTGGCGGTGGTGAGTCCTGACGATCCTGACCAACTGGTCGTGATTCGGGCCGGCAGTCCTCTAGTCATCGGCCTGGGAGAAGGTGAGAACTTCATCGCCTCCGATGTGTTTGCCCTGCTGCCGGTCACCCAGCGCTTCATCTTCCTCGAAGAGGGGGATCTGGCGCACATCTCCACGGACAGTGTCAGGATTTTCGACGCCGAAGGCGAGGCGGTGGAACGTGAAGTACGCACTTCCCAAGTTTCCGCGGTCAAGGCTGAAAAGGGCCCCTACCGACACTACATGCTCAAGGAGATCTTCGAACAACCGGCGGTCATCTCTGAAACCCTCGAGGGGCGGATTTACAAAGGGCGCTTGCTGGATGCCTCCTTCGGACATGAGGCCAAAGAGCTTCTCGACAAGACCCGCAATGTACACATCGTCGCCTGCGGAACCAGCTATCACGCCGGCCTGGTGGCCCGTTACTGGCTCGAAGAGATCGGCGTTCACTGTAGCGTCGAAGTGGCCAGCGAGTTCCGCTACCGTAAGGTGGTGGTGCCCGAAGACACCCTGTTCGTCACCATCACTCAATCCGGTGAAACCGCGGACACCCTTGCCGCCTTAAGGGGCTCAAAAAGCAAAGGTTACCTGGGCAGCCTGGTGATCTGCAATGTCCCTGAAAGCTCCCTGGTGCGGGAATCCGATGCGGCGCTGATGACCCGGGCCGGCCCCGAGATCGGTGTGGCTTCCACCAAGGCCTTTACAACCCAGTTGGTCGCCTTGCGCTTACTGACCTTGGCTCTGGCAAAACGCCGTGGTATGAGCGTGGAACGAGAGCGGGAACTGGTGGATGAGCTGCACGCCCTGCCCCGTCAGGTTGAGGTGATCCTCAAACTCAATGATGCCATTGAAGAGTTGGCCGATGCTTTTGCTGATCGTCATCATGCCTTGTTTCTCGGACGGGGATGCTTCTATCCGGTGGCCATGGAAGGTGCACTGAAGCTTAAAGAGATCTCCTACATCCACGCCGAAGCCTATCCCGCGGGTGAACTCAAGCATGGTCCCTTGGCCTTGGTCGATGCGGATATGCCGGTGATCTGCGCCCTGCCCGACGACCCGCTGCTGGAAAAGGTCATCTCCAACCTGCAGGAGGTCCGCGCACGGGGTGGTGAGCTGTTCCT
>JARRNW010000616.1:0-2154 GCA_037384565.1 Candidatus Thiodiazotropha sp. | reverse complement strand
CGAGTCGTCGAGCGAGGGGGCGCAAGGCGCTTGAGGTGATTTCTGATTCGTCCCTAAAACGTTCCATGTTACTTCCTTGGTTTACTTCATTCAGCTATGGGTAGCTGATTTCTGATCGGATAAGTAAAACGCTGCTTGATCAATCCTGACCTTGCAGCCGCCGAAAAACTATAACGCATAAATATGTTGTGCAATTCACAAAACTAAACATCGATTAGATGCTTTTGGGAAAAATTCTATGGTTGGTTTTAGTTCCTACTTTGATACACCTCGTAAATTTCCAGGTTCTCTGTTATTCCTCATAACGGCACGGATAGAGACGATGCTGTTCGAGCCGACGTGTCTTGCATCACGTCAGAGATTCGGTCACGACCTGAATCAGGCGTCGATTCTCCTCGTATTTAGACGAGTATTTAGACGAGGACACTCACCATTTAAACGCTGCTGTGAATGTAGTGGCATTTGAAATAACCATCTGATTTTGAATGGCTTCAGATTATCCCAAACGGTGATTGACCCTGTACTTGGTCAGGCCAAATTTTGCGGCACGGCGGGTGACGGCGGCAATGAAGTCGCGTCGGGCCTTGGGGCTTAGCTCTTGAGCTTGCTGGTGTCCATCGCGTGTTCAGGCACTCTCTTTCGAAAAATAGGTCACGCCGGACAGCCCTTGGAAGTGGTCGTCGGAGGTGACGAGTTCGGCATGGTGTTTCTTGGCGCTGGCGTAGATGACGGCATCGGCAAAGGCGAGTTTATGGGACAGGGTCAGATCCGCTGCCATGAGGGCAATTTCAGTATTTAGTGGAACGATAAGGCTGTTGTCAGCTAGGGCAATGGTATCGTATGCGGTGGTTTCATCGGATTCCCGCTTGACCCACTTGTATAACTCATATTGCACTGTAGTTGGCACCAACAAATCTGCCGGATCTTTCATGTACGGGGCAAAGCTATCCGCCAGCACGCCCTCCGTGAGCCACTCAATCCAACCACAGGTATCGACCAGGATCATTTAACGCGCTCCAGACGGTCTGTTTGATCCCGGTAGTTGCTGGGGTCAGCGCCTTTTAACCGGCCTCGCATCTCATCCAGAGGGCGGATGGGCGCCAGTACAATGGTGTCTCCTTTGGGGATAATGGCGAACTTCTGACCGGCCTGTAGGTGCATCTCCTCCCGGATGGCCTTGGGGATGGAGAGCTGAAACTTACTGGACAGGGTGACAGAGGCCATGTTGTTCTCCTTGCGAATCGCTTATCGATAGATGATTCGTAAAATATAACACCTTGTGAGCCGGTTCTGAAAAGGGTTTTTTATTGCGCTAACGGATCTCGACGCGCTCGTTGTTGTTGATGGCGGATTCCAGCGCCTCGCGAAGTTTAGTCAGGTAGTCATCGACATCACCCTGAGTTTCAAGGAAATCTTTTTGGGCCAAACGCGCTGCCTGCACCACGTGCGGTTTCTTGTATGGACTCGGTGATGGTTCACCGTTCGGGGTGGCCCCAATGGGTCTGGACGCGGCCTCGATTTTGACAGGACTTCGTCTGTAGCTTCGATGGCGCTCTGCTGGGCCTGATTAATGTAGGCGATACTGGACTGCTTTTCGATCTGATAATACAAGCACTCACCATTTAATCGTTGTTGTGAAAGCACCGTCATTTGAAACAACCATCTGATTTTGAATAGCTTTAGACTATACCAAACGGTGACTCCCGGTACTATTACCGGTACTATGGGTATTAAGGCCCGTAAACGACAGATTGTGTGTGACGAACTAGGCTACGCAATTCGTGAACCATTAGGTGCTTACAGTAGCGTTTTTGATGCTGAAATAGGCGGTCTAAACCATCAGAACACTATTTTTCTGGATGAAAATAACTTGAATTCAGTTAGTTGCGGTGGTCCCAGCTAGTCACGACACCCACTCAAAATAGTCCATACATAAAAACATAAAGTAAACGGCGCTAAGATGACAACACCCTACCCTGCCGATGACCCGACAAGGTCTGAGACACTCGCCAATCCTCTCGGATTACACTTCGCTAACTCAACCTACGGATTTAACCTAAAAGGATCAGTTGCACTTGACCCAAACCACAGCTTCTTTTAACCTTGCCCAAGGAGCTTGAAACCTCCAACAGGCGGGAAAATCCGCACCCCGGA
>JARRNW010000615.1:0-2163 GCA_037384565.1 Candidatus Thiodiazotropha sp. | reverse complement strand
CTTGTTAAGCTCACGATGCCAAGCATGAAAGTGGTTTATACGTTTCATTTTGGCAACTACCCCAATATTGCAAAAAACAGGTACTACTTTGAGAAGTATTTCAGCATGTTTGCGGACCGCCTGATAGCGGTTGGCACCCGCCAGGCAAAGGCGATTCGAACAACCTATCGACTCTCGGAAAAGCGGTTGCAGACGCTGTATAACGGTGTGGATGCGCTGGACATGAGGGATGAGCAGGTTGAACATCGCGAGGACAACGATAGGCCCTTCATTTTTGGATCAATCAGCACATTGATCGAGCAGAAAGGCATTCCCGTTTTGATCGATGCGGTGGATATCCTGAATCGACGCCATCCCGGGCGCTTCAAGGTCGTGATTGCCGGTGATGGACCATTGAAAGATGAACTGATTCAGCGCTGTAAGGATAAAGGTGTCGAACAGGTGGTTGAGTTCCTTGGTTGGATACGAGATGCCAGTGAATCGGTTTTACCGGGTTTTGATGTTTTTGTTCAGAGCTCAAAGTGGGAGGCGATGTCGGTGGTTATTCTGGAGGCGATGTCAGCCGGTAAACCCATTGTCGCCACGGATGTGGGTGAAAATGCAGTGGTCTTGGAACATGAGAAGTCTGGTGTGATTATCTCACCAAATGATGTGCAGCAGCTCGCCGATGCAATGGAACGGTTATTATTGGATGAAAATCTGCGAAAACAATTGAGCAAACAGGCAAAACAGCGCTTTATTGAGAATTATACGGTTGAGAAAATGGCGGATAATTACTCCAGGCTTTTCGATTCACTGATAGGCTAGTGTCCTATACTAGTACTCATTCATCATGATATTGTCGAAAATCAAGCAATTGATCAAATCGTTGATTGCAAATGCACTCTACTATTCGGGAGTCCTCTCCTATTTAAAACAAAAAACATTATCCAACAGGGCGTTTGTGCTGATGTACCATCGGGTTATTCCGATGTCGCTGATGGATGACATTCACTCAACAGGAGGGATCGTAACCGAGGCGAGTCTTTTTGAGAAACATCTCACCTGGCTTCGTGAAGAGTTTAATGTGCTCTCAGTGCGTAACCTGATTGAACTCTTTGATGCGGGTGGTGAAATACCCTCGGCGAGTTGCCTACTCACCTTTGATGACGGATGGCGGGATAATTATGAATATGCCAAGCCCTTATTGGAAGGGCATTCTGTACCTGCGATGATATTTCTTCCCTATGACTACATCAATAATGAAATTGTGTTTTGGCAGGAAGAGCTTCTGGCACGACTTCTAGCCCTATCATCTAGTGGCGATGTTCGGCATCAGGAATATCTGCAAGCGCTTACCGGTCTCAAAGCAGGTGCTGAAAAACAGAGTTTGCGCGATTACATTACCAATCTAAAGACTAAGAGTTATGCGGAGATCACAACGATTCTGAATGACCTCAGGAACGTTCAAAAGGATATCACAGTGGATCTTTCTCAGGATCGATATCTGGACTGGGAACAAATAGAAACGATGTCCCGGTCCGTCATCAGTTTCGGTTCCCACACCCTGTCCCATAGGATACTGACCCAAATTGACTCTCAGGAAGCAGAACGTGAAATACAGGAATCGAAGCGTTTACTCGATCAAAAAATTGAGGGTGGAGTCGATGCAATTGCCTATCCGAATGGCAACACTAGTGCTGATGTGGAACACATCACTGATCAGGCTAACTATCGCATAGGGTTTACAACCAAACCGGGCTATGTGTCGAATCGTTCGAATATCCTGAGTCTACCCAGGATCAATATTCACACAAATAATTCCCAATCAAAGCCACTGTTCCTGTGCCATATCCTCAATATCTTTTGATCTGATTTTATGAATATACTTTTAACGGATGGGGGAAGTCGTTCCGCGTTGGCGGCGACGCGGTCACTCGGATCCAAGAAACACCGCGTTTTCGTTGGTTCCGAAAACATTAAATCCCTGGCATCCTCTTCCAGATATTGCCATCAAGGAATTGCCTATCCCAGTCCACAGGAAGAGCCCGAAGCCTTTATTCGATGCCTAGTGAACTTTGTGGAGGGTAATCACATCGATGTGCTATTGCCTATGACGGATGTTTCGTTGTTGCTGATTTCGAAGTATCGGGAATCGTTTCCCAAGGGGTGTGTCATACCGAT
>JARRNW010000614.1:0-2185 GCA_037384565.1 Candidatus Thiodiazotropha sp. | reverse complement strand
ACACTTGCCGTTTGTTGCCAATCTCCATCGTCTACCTGTACGTACGGGGTAATGGTTGATGGTGAACATGAAGAAGTAGACTGTGAATTAGACTGGTACCACCATTCAAAAGCGGCCTCCGCACCTTCCTTTGGGGTCAAGTTAGTATCTTTCGGGCGTGCACTGTCAACATCAATCAGGTCTCCTATAAATCCGATCATATAAGAGACGTTACCTTCCTTATCCATGTTGGCCTTTAGGGTATTGCCATAGTTTGCTGTACTCCCCTTGGCAAGCCCACCGGATACATCTTCCGGAAACCAGAAATTCTCGGTAATGATCATTGGCCATTTATCGGTAGCCGGCTTGTAATTTCTCTCCCATAACCTGTTATGACAATCGACATTGTCGTAACAACCGCCATAAGCCGGATAATAGTGCGCAGCAATACCGCAATTGGTGCATCTAAAAGGAAACTGTGCGTGCTGTTGAGGTGAACCCTGCCACTCGAGAGTCGGCACCCATATAACATTGTTTGCGCCGGTATCCCGGATCCCATCAATGACGGGTTGAATCCAGTCTCTAAATGCACTGAAGTATTTCGCCTCACCGTGACCCCAGTCGCCATTGCCAGGGGAGGATTCAATATCAACCGGCTCGTTCAGAAGTTCGAACATAATATTGTCGGCGTTCTTTACCCCTGGAGCGCTGGCAAAGGTATTCCAGAACGCATGCAAGCGCGAATGTTCTGCAATTTTTTTATTTGGCGTGGTAACTGGACCGGTCGCACTAATTACCAGGTAAAGACCACGTGACTTTAGGTGGTTGGCGAAAGGCACAACAAAGTTCTGTATCCAGGCGTTGAATTGTGTCCGGTCAACGAGTCCCGCTTCGTGTGTCCAGCCGCCAATCCCATCGAGATTGACACGCACAAAGGAGGCATACCACCCGTGGTCTCTACCATATCTCGGACTGGGGTCGCTCATAAGGTCTGCGACTTCATTAAAATAGTTCAGCATGCCCGCAACATCATCTGGATTGGTCCAATCTGACGGATCCCTAAACCACCGTCCCTGGCCACTAAACCAGCTAGACGTTGGCTGCATCCATCCCCCACGCAATGTAACATTCTCTCCATTGGGGTTTTTCAGGTAACGACCTTCCACATGTAACATAGGGGTTGGCATCCCCAGCCATGCAAAGGCATTGACAGGAAAAATCACTGCCATGATTAATAAAATAAGTAATTTGTTTTTCATAATAAATTTCCTGATCTAACTTATTGTTCCACTGCATGTGATGGGCCGATGCTCCACGCATAGCCGTAAGAGGCCATTGGGAATTTCCGCTTCCCAGAAGCGCCGAATAAAGCGATAGCTGAATTCATTCAGATAGTCCTGACAATACCGATGACCGGCACCATAAAAAACACCAAGCCGAAATCTCTTCAGATTGACGATAGTTACACTCAAGGCAAGCACTCATTGGCATAATCTTTCCTTGGCGCAATGAGATTTCCAATACGCCTGTTGATAGCCATAGATTCCACAACCTCTTGCATTTGATGAGCTTTCAACATCAAACATAGAGAGAGGAATCTATGGCTGATCAACCTCGCAAATCCTTTGCGAAATCCGGTTTACCCCTATTTTCCGTTAGTCGCACTGATTTTGAGCATCACAACACCGTGAGAGGGTACGTCGGCAGAGTAAAACCCGTTAAATTCTCCCATATCCTGATGCGCCCAAAGGTCACGTACTGTTGCCGTCCCACTGATACCAATATCGCTGAATGAAACTGTTATTTTCGAAGTGCTACCGCCCCGATTGAACAGGGCTACCGCTTTTTCGGTGCCGTCCAGTGTGCAAAGCGGTTTCAACCAAACCTCCTGGTCGCCGTAATCCACCACACGGGTACCCTGTATTCCGGCGGGGTCCTGGTTAACGTCGATGACTTCCTGGTTTGTTAGTATATTTCGGATGGTGTCGTTCATGTTTCGCAGGTCATTGCCTGCAATCAGCGGCGCCGCCATGATGGCCCACATGCTAAAGTGGGCAGTGGCTTCGGTGTCGGAAAGACCCGAGTTGCCGACTTCGAGCATGTCGGGATCGTTCCAGTGCCCGGGGCCGGCGGCATTTGGAGAGTCGTTGTTCTCATCAATAATCTGGTCGATATTTCGGTACCAACTGCTGCAGCCGTTGGCATC
>JARRNW010000613.1:0-7302 GCA_037384565.1 Candidatus Thiodiazotropha sp. | reverse complement strand
ATGTCCGGTCAGTATGATCACGGGTAGGCGAACGTTTTCCTCATAGAGCTTCTCAAGCAGGGTCATCCCACTGAGCCCGGGCATTCTCACATCCAGCAAGAGCACACGGCCTCAGGCTGGTATCAGGCAGGGAGAGCCAGGAGATTTCGCCGATGATGATCAGTTTCACCCGGAACTGGGAGAGTCTTTCAAACAACATCAACATCAGCGCCTTGCCGGAATCGAACACCCGTCCAACCTGGGTGCAGTCGATAACGCAGGTCATCAGCTGGTCGTCGATATAGCCCTGAGCCTGCAGTATCTTCCTAGTCAGGGTCAGATCCAGATTGTCTTCGATGGTGATATCAAGCCTTGCCTCATCCGAGTGGAAAGCGATGTTCAGTCCCATACCCGTTTCTCCATGATAGTGTTTATATACGGCTGCCAGAATATGAGGTATCCACAGACGACACCAGTCGTAAGTTCCAGAATACGGTATCCGTAAATCTACCGATCGGTGAGGAGTTGGGGCTGACGACTATGCGCCCCGGTCCGTTACTACGTAGACATCCATAATAAAAAGTGCTGCGCTACTGGTCGACGAGATATTCCCCGACAGCCCATGCGCCAATGGGTGCTGAGCTTTCCATTGCAGTTGAGAGTCCTGTTCGCAAGTTGTGCGTAATTGATGGGTCGGGTGCTGGGGATCGTCTACCGGGCCATTTCGGCCCACCTGCTCAAAAAAGCAATGGAAGAGGGCAGTTTCAGCCGAAATTCAGGGGGTGAATAGATCGGGCTATTTCAGGCGAATCCTACTTCGAGTCAGTTTCCTGCTTTGATGTACAAGGGTGTTGCGTTTATTCCTATTATACTTATCAGGTTTGACCGCTGGGAGTTGGTGTGTTCAACTGACTGTTGTCACAAAGCTAAACCTTTGTTGTCAGCACGATTCAGGATGAATATTGGAGGAATACAGTGAGTGCCTATATACCCGTTGTTGTCTGGCTTATTAGTGGTGTTGTTTGCATCTACATCGCAAAAAGACGTCATGTGAAACTGTCTTTATTTTGGAATTTGGTCGTTGTTCTATTGGGGCCGTTTGCAGTACCCCTGATATTCTTGGCAAAAGCGGATACAACTTCGAAAAACACTCACGTCATGCGGTGAAAATGGTTAGTCCAGGAACTAAATAGTTTATCTTCAGTGCTTCAGGAGAGGCTACAACTGGCACACCGCGAAAGCTGTGCCTCCGAGTTGTATCCCAGTATAGATCAGGTAGATCGCGCCGACGAATTACACCGCCAGTAGCATCGTGGTTGACTGGAGGATAATGGTGCTGAGTTCAAGTACCGATAACTTTTTCAACAGCCTATTAAGGCACTTCTGTTCATCCTTCGATAGGCCCGAAGTCAGTCTGTCCTGGGTGGCGACATGGCTAACCACCGCGGCATCGATCACTTTAAAACCCGCCTTGGACAGTGAGACTACCACACTACGACCATCGTCTGGGTTTTTAACTCGCGCGACCAGACCAGCCTTGCTCAGTTGATCGATCCGGTTGGTCATTGTTCCCGAAGTGACCATAGTCGAATTGATCAGGTCATTGGGTGAAAGTGCGTAGGGCGGTCCCGAGCGGCGCAATGTCGCCAACACATCGAAATCCGCGGGTTTTAAACCGTGTTGGGCAAACGTTTTGCTAATTTCCAGACCGAGGTGTTTGTTAACCCGACTGAACCGGCCAATGAGCTCCATTGAGCTCACGTCGAGATCCGGTCGCTCCTGGTTCCATTGATTTATGGCTCTGTCGACTCTATCCATGGTGCGGATTATTTCAGGTTATTATCTTGACTTCAAGATAAATGCAGCGATATCTTGAAGTCAAGATATATTGGCGGAGTTGCCCAATGTCTCGTTGTTCAGTTTTATTACTTACTGTGATCGCACCGATGATCTGGGGTAGTACTTATTACGTTACCACCGAGTTTTTACCTGCGGGTTACCCGCTGACCGTCGCGATGCTGCGTGCCTTGCCAATTGGACTATTGCTGCTACTGGTGGTCCGCCAGTTGCCCTCAGGGATCTGGTGGATTCCGAATCCTGCTATTGGGTGGACTGAATTTCTCGATCTTCTGGTGGCTGTTGTTCGAAGCTGCATATCGTTTACCGGGTTGACTTACGTGCTCTGGTTCAGGGGGGTATCGCGGATCGAGCCATCGGCTATCGCCACGCTGGGATTTTTGAGCCCGCTGTCGGCGGTGATCATCGGTTGGCTATTGCTCGATCAAACGCTTAATGCGATCCAGATTGGCACGGTGTTCGCCATCTTCGTCAGCCTCTACCTGAGTCAACGTGCAAGTCGTCCGCATGCTGATGGGCCAGGTGCTGGGGAATATCTACGGGGCCATCTCGGTCCACCTAATCAAAAAAACAGCGGGATTCACCTGAAAGAGCGCGCAGACCGGTGCGGTGACGCTGATCCAGCTTTTTGGCAGTGCGTTGAAAAATGAAGAGAAAACGAAAGCCCTACAAGACCCACACAAAGGAGTTCAAGGAAGAGGCTGTTCGAACCTCAGGCAGGCGCTGGGTGTTCGACGCGACCAACTATAAAGAGGAAGGAATAGATAGAAAGCAAGGGAGATGGATTTAGAATCGCGCTCCGCGTGGGTGATGGCCAATTGGGCAGATAGCGTTGGATAATCACAGGTAGAGAAAAGGTACACATCCAACGCTCAATCACCTCGTGATTAATCCAAGCGTGAGTCTGTGGTAATAAGAGGTTTCTTCCAAGAGATCCCGGGCTTTCCTTGGCTTGGGTATCGTAGCACTCCTTAATAGCTGACGGTGGTTCAAGGCTGTCAGAGTCTTGGGAATTTGGGTTGTGAAAATTAGTGATGAGGGTCCGGTTTGTCGGGTTTTTCTCAGCACCTATATCCAGTTTCCTGATATAAAGGAACGAGCGGTACCTCAGAGGGACGAACGGTTACCTGAAATAACCATTCAAACACTAGAGATCTTGTTTGAATATCGTGGGTTTCAAAAGTGGATACTTTTGACAGGCCATGAATCCAGATAGTCATGAGGTGGCGACTCGTTATGTTTGCAAAAACATCTATCCAAATGGCGCTGAAACAAGCAAAAGCATTGACCTTCAATTCAATACTGCCGCTCATCTTGATCGTATTTCTGAGTGCCTGTGGTGGGGAGAGTATCAGTGATGGAAATGGTGATCAGGAGGTTACAGCCGACACAACGCCACCAGTGATCAGCTTGCTCGGAGCCAATCCCGTTGAGATAGATATCTCGTCAAGCGACCCATTTGTCGACCCGGGCGCAACAGCGCTAGATAATGTTGACGGCGATATCAGCGCCATTATCGTGGTGGGTGGCGATACTGTCGATACATCGTCTCCAGGAACTTATGTCCTGACTTATACTGTCAGTGACGCAGCCGGCATATGTCCTGACTTATAATGTCAGTGACGTTGCCGGCAATGCGGCCAGTCAGGTCACACGCACGGTTGTAGTAAGCGCCGGTATGCCTGTTGGGTCGACGGATACGACACCGCCCGTCATCACCTTGCTCGGTGCGAACCCCTTTGTGATAGACCTCTCCTCAGGCGAACCATTTAACGATCCGGGCGCTACAGCGAGCGACGACGTGGATGGTGATATCAGTGCCGACATCCTGATGGGTGGCGATACGGTGGACACCTCAGCACCAGGAACCTATGTGTTGACTTATGATGTCAGTGATACCGCTGGTAACGCGGCCAGCCAGGTTACACGTACGATAGTGGTCAGTGACGCTACAGCTGATACGACGCCTCCTGAAATCACCTTGCTCGGAGCAAACCCCTTAGAGATCGATAGCACTTCAGGGGAGGTATTTAGCGATCCGGGCGCTACAGCGAGCGATGATGTGGATGGCGATATCAGTACCGACATCCTGGTAGGTGGCGATACGGTGGACACCTCGACACCTGGAACCTACGTCCTGACTTATGATGTCAGTGATGCCGGTTGTGGTGATCGATGGAGCGTCAACTAATCCAGATGATTATGCCTACGAGATTTCCGGCAATATCTACTATGCTGATCCGGTAAACGGTAGTGATGCAAACCCCGGAACCCAGTCACAACCCTTTCAGACTATCCACTATGCCTTGAGCCAGGTCAGCGGCGGTGATGGATTGCTGCTGTACGGAGGAAACTATGGTGATGTGGCCTGGGGAAGAACAGGCGATGCGGCGTGGACACAGCAACCTATTGCAGTTGTTTTTACAGACTGGGTCACAGTCAAAGCTGTGGATGGAGAAGACGTCATATTTGACAGTCTTTCGCTGGGTACCTGGAATGCACCAGGAACCAACACTCCCATGCCGTTTTCTACAATCGGCAATAGCGATCTGCGCATGCGCTTTGACGGAATCCAGATACTTGACGGCATTGAAATAAGAGGCAGCCGGTATGTCGATATCCGCAATAGCACTGTCAGCTTGGCCGGTGATATTCAGGATAGAATAAATGACAGCGGGATCAGTGTTTACAATGGTCAACATGTTATGCTTTATCACAATGAAATCACCCATTGCGGGGTCGGTATCCAGGGAATGACCACTGACTTTATTGTGGCGAGGAATGATATCCATCATAACACTCATGATGGTTTAAGCATGTTGGGTGGTTCCAACTGGCTCGTTGAAGGCAATACATTCAGAGAATTGGATGATGGCGTAGATGACACTGTCTCATGGGGAAAGCATACTGATGGCACACAGCTCTATTTTGTAAACGCCCCAGACCCTAAGTGGGCCAGACTAGCATCCGATTTTACATTTAGAGGCAATGTTTTCTATCACATCGAATCCATGGCCGCGATGCTGGGGGATTCCGGGCTGGGCAGGATCGAAAGGTTTACCTGGGAAAATAACGTTTTTGGACCAATGAACGGCAGGATGTTCATCATGGCGGCGGACGTCCATGACTATTTTATATTCCGTAATAACAGTGTTATCTATGCTCCAAATGACAGCTGGACCAGCATGTGGGGACGCACCTTGGGCGCTGCGGGGTATCCTCTGAGGGATCGTTATTTTAACGTCCAGATCTGGTATGGTCCGGCGGCAGATAATCCGCATCAAGCAAACTACCAAGTCTATAACAATATTTTCACCTCTGCGACTCCGTCCTACCAGGAATTCGGGCTGGTTTCTAATAACCTCTATATCGATACAGTCAATGAGACGATGGCGAATGCAGAGATCCGCACGACTCAGCCCCCCTATACAACGATAACCGGTAATCAACGATAACCGGTAATATTAATGCATTTCTGGCAGCCGGAGGGGTACTGGGTGCCTTAGGCAGTGATAGCGAAGCCATTGACGCCGGTAGAGATGACAACAGTCCGGTAACAGAAGATTATCTCGGTACGCCCAGGATATCTCCAATCGATATTGGTGCTTATGAGTACTAATCATATTAAGAAAATATTCGGGGACACCCAGTGCGTCGAGCTAAATCGGCAGGAGGTTTGAGGTGAAGGATTCCTGTCTGGAGAGGTGTAGTGAGCCGCCGGGCCACGAGTCGTGGGCTTCTGGTCGCGAGGTCAGGGGTTAAAGGTTGACAGGGGAAAGTGCAGGCTCAGTGTTGAGCTCTGAAATACGTGGACGAGCGGGTCGACCTTGTTGGATAAAGGGGAGAACAATACGAGAGGTTGTGCTATGCAAGTACCCGCTCGACGCTCCGGAGTCATACATGATGCATGTACTGATGTCTCTTGTACGAAACTCGGAAGATTCCGCTTTTGGTGGAGCCACAATCCGAGGTGCGACCGGGGCTGGGGAGTTTAAAGTAAGCCCAGACGCTGATCGATAAAAAATACCGGGATCAAAATACGTTATTTTTGATATGCGCCAAAGACGCATTCATGCCACAGACCTACTCGATGTCTGGCAGGGTGGGGCACAGCCCCACCCTATGGCGCCGTAATTGCGCAGTTGAATTTACGTTCGCGGAATGAAAGCCACGTTAAAACTGCTTGAAGAATTTCCAGACATCCACACCCGAACTGTCAGGCGCAACGTGTCCCCCATTGTGGACGCACCAGATCACCGGTGCGCCTGCGTCACAGCCTTGATACTCCACGCACCAGGGAGTAGGGGCGTACGTGACTGTGTTATTCGAGCAATGGTTAGCCTTGACGTAATAGTCTCTCGCTGCGACGCCAACCGTGTTGAAGGTGACGAAGTCATCGTACCTTCCGTGGGCAATCCAGGCGGCAGTGGGTTTGCCATTATCATTGAACGGCGTAAAGAGTGCACCTGACATTGGCGCAACTGCGCGAATGGTACCGGCCATCTCGCGTCCAACAGCAAGCGACATCATCCCACCATAACTCCAGCCAGTTGAAAACACACGGTTGTTGTCAACGCACAATGAGCCTTTGATCTCGTCGAGCATAGCGTGGACAAACTTAATATCACGACCGTTCGTATTGGGCCAACCGTTATCGTCCTGACCGTTCACATTATATCTGTCTGGCGCGACAAGTATCGCTTCACTACGCGCTTGGTCTCTCAGTCCGTAGTATCCGCCACCTGCTACGGCACCGGCATTGCCACCCAGCCAGTGAAAAGCGAAGATCAGTCGATAGGGTTTGTTTCTATCGTAGTTATCTGGAAGGTCAATGATATACTCTCTACGCGCTCCATCAACCGTTATACTACGGCGTCCGGACGAAAGACCTGGATTCTGACCGCATCCCGCAGATGCATTCTGGTTAGGGTTCGGCGCCGGGTTCGGATTTGGATTCGGTGCCGGGTTCGGATTCGGTGCTGGATTCGGAGATGAACCAACAGGGTTAAATGACCAGAGCTGATTCTCTCCACCCCAAAATGAATACATTTTGATATCGGCGCCAGCAGCCCTGCTCATCTCCCAGACATCGACGGCCTTATTGCTGAAAGCGGAGGTTATGGAATATGTGCCGTTGCCTACATCATCGATATGCCACCGCTGGTTGTCAGTGCCATTGTAGGTCCATTGCTGCAATTCTGCTCCATCGTTCGAGTTCCAACCGGATACATCCAAGGATTTTCCGCTATGTGCTGGTCGAATCGAATATGTACCGTCACCCAGCGACTTGATGTCAAACTGTTGGTTCGTACCGCCAGTACTGCTCCACTGGATGACATTTGCGCCATCGTCTGTACTTTTGGCTTTTATATCCAGATACATTCCGCTTAGTGAGGAAACGATATTGTATCTGCCGTCGTCCAGTGCATACACACTCGAAACAGACGACATGAGTACAGCAAACGG
>JARRNW010000612.1:0-2195 GCA_037384565.1 Candidatus Thiodiazotropha sp. | reverse complement strand
TGTTCTTGTACCCTATGAACTGTGCGGCTTGGATTCGCCAACATGCCTTCAGATCACACACATCGCCGATCACACATAACTGGGATCGCTCACCCGGTGAGGCGCACCCATTGCAGGATCGGGTCATCAACCGGGACGACTTCTCCTACCCCTTACGCTATGTCTGCCGAACGAATGTGGGGTTCGAACAGTCCGGCCGCATCACGGGAGCGGCCGTGGCGATACTCGAATACCCCGCTCTGAAACTTACGGAGCAGACCAAGACACGGAAACTGTTGTAAATAACCCCTTCGATAATCAGGGTATCTATGGGTGACGAATATGTTCAATGTAGCGGGGTCGATCATCCATCTCCAGCCGGACTCCCTCCGCCCATGCCTTGAGAGGTTGCTGATCCCGTATCCGGAGATCGCATCCGGCCCGACCCTGGCTCTGCAATGGGATAGGAATCATATCTCGGTAGGTGTAGACGTTCTCACCCACATCCCCCCCGTCACAAACACAGGGACAAGTGGGCAGCACGGTTTCCAGCTCCGCATTCTCGAAGATCAGCGCACCGGCCTGCCACCAACGGGTACGCTCATCCGAGCCGCTCATGGTTTTTATGATGATGACACGGGAAAAACGGATCGTCAGTTTGCCGGCTTCGAAAATGACCGCTTCAATTTCACTACCTGGCAATTCGATCGTACTGGAGTCCATAGTGCTTACCTTCAACTTGATTCACGCAACGCTTCAGCGGGCTGATGAGTACACCGTCGCAGCGGTGAGCGGGTCTATTCCCTCTCCCGCTCTTCAGTCAACGGCCCGCATCTTACACAGGCGAGCCGCACAGACTACCACACAAATCATAACGGATCAGATATCCTCAAGTCCCAACTCCTTGATCTTGCGCGTCAGGGTATTGCGTCCCCAACCCAGTAGTCTGGCCGCATCCTGGCGTTTGCCCGCGGTGAACTCGAGAGCGGTTTCAATCATTATGGTCTCGAATGCGGGTTCCGCTTCGTCGAGGATCCCTTCCTGACCCTCCTGCAGACGGTTCTTCACCCAGCGTCGTAACAACTGCCGCCAGTCATCCGGGGAAGATCGAGTCTCCTCGGACTCCTTCAATTCCGCGGGAAGATCATCGATATGGATCTCCTGTCCCGATGCCATGACGGTCAACCAGCGAGCGGTGTTCTCCAGTTGGCGGACATTACCCGGCCACTCCAACAGTGCGAGGTAGCGTTCGGTTTCTGGCAGCAGAAGCTTGCTCTCAACCGCGAGTTCCTCGGCTGCGCTCTTGAGAAAATGTTTCAACAGCAGCGGGATGTCTTCCCGACGCTGTCTGAGCGCAGGCAGATGGATGCGTATGACATTCAGGCGATGAAACAGATCCTCACGAAAC
Source organism: Candidatus Thiodiazotropha sp. (assembly GCA_037384565.1). Lineage (GTDB taxonomy): Bacteria > Pseudomonadota > Gammaproteobacteria > Chromatiales > Chromatiaceae > Thiodiazotropha. The sequence goes on along the minus strand of JARRNW010000612.1, from coordinate 808 downwards.
GAACCCTGTTTCACCAGTCCCTCGAGATGCTGGTGAGTCGCCGCGATGATGCGTACATCCACCTTGATCGGTTCATGCCCGCCTACCCGGTAGAATTCACCATCGGCCAATACCCGCAACAGGCGGGTCTGTAACTCCGCCGGCATATCACCGATTTCATCGAGAAACAGGGTGCCTGTATCCGCCTGTTCAAAACGGCCTGCCCGGCGGCTCTGCGCACCGGTAAAAGCGCCACGTTCGTGACCAAAGAGTTCTGATTCCATCAGATCCCTGGGAATCGCTGCCATGTTGAGGGCGATGAACGGTCCACTCGCGCGACTGCTATGACGGTGCAGGGCATGTGCCACCAGTTCCTTGCCGGTACCCGATTCGCCATTGATCAAAACCGTGATATTGGAGCGTGCCAGGCGCCCGATCGCGCGAAACACCTCCTGCATCGCGGGAGCTTCACCGATGATCTCCTTGGCACGCTCCTGGTGCGCCAAGTCAGTTTTGTCTTCCACAGTTTTCTGTTGACGACAGGCCCGGCGGATCTGTTGAACGGCATCATCCACATCGAAAGGCTTTGGCAAGTATTCGAAGGCCCCGCCGTGATAGGCGGACACCGCGCTCTCAAGGTCCGAATGCGCCGTCATGATGATCACTGGGAGTGTCGGATAACGGGCATGCAGGAGTTCGAGTAACTCCAATCCATCCATCCCAGGCATCCGGATATCGGAAACAATGACATCCGGCTGACCTTTGTCGAGTGAGCTCAGAACCTTATCCGCACTCTCGAAACTGGTCACCTCCATTTCCGCTTTTTCCA
>JARRNW010000611.1:0-4129 GCA_037384565.1 Candidatus Thiodiazotropha sp. | reverse complement strand
GAAGCGGCCCGGGCCGGATCATTCGTCAATGTGTGCCGCTGGTACAACTTCGACAACTGGTTGGTTCACTACGAACTCGGGTCCCTGAGTTTTCGCCGCAAGCGCCACACCGAGGCTGAAAAGCACCTGAGTATCGCCGCCCGCCAGGCACCGGCGACAGTGGCCTTTGCGGTCAACCACCTGCGTTTCACCAACCTCACTTGGCTTGGGGGCACAGCGATGGGGCAGGGTCTGCCTGTGCTGCCGGAGACCCTGGAATGTGCCCACGCAGCCTTGCAGGCGAGGGGGCCTGAGGAAGTGAAAGCGACAATCCGGACCTGGCTCGCAATGGCTGTTAATGATCCGACTTGTCTCCAACCTGTGTACCGGAGTGACGATCTGTTCGCCCAGGGCGAAGCCTACGAATTCGAGGGAAATGTACCCGCCGCCTTACAGCGTTTTTCCCAGTCCGCCGCTCAGTCCTATCTGCCCAGGGTCTATCACCATTTGATCGAATCCCTGGCCCAGGGCGGCTTTGAGGAGACCACCTGCTACCTGATCGATATCACCATGAACGAATCCTGGGAGGATTTTTTCCAGCTGTGGGAGCTGGGACAGGTTCTGGTGGCGATCCAGAAAGACAAGGACCGGTATTTCATACTCGATCAGATCAGTGAGCGTTTCGCCCGTATCGAAGAACGCCTCGAACAATTGGCCGGAGTTGAGTTCCAGCATCTGATGCGAGTCTGGCGTTTCTATGTCAGCTACGGCCGGGGTGATCTTGCTGTGAGGGCCCTGCAGCAGGCAGACAAACTGGCGGAGAGTCCCGAAGAGTTGTTGCTCCTGGCAAAGGCACGAGGAGATCGAAGCGGGTTGTTGAGTCTTCTACGTGCCGAAGGAGAATCGACGCACCGTCTTGAGCGTCTGGAAATTGCCCGGGAACTGGCCCGGCGTGGACAGATCAGCCGTGCCCGGCGGATACTCCTGAGCGAACGGGTGTTCGAACCCAGCGAGACCCTGAGTCCGTTGGAGTTTGTACTGGTACTGGAGTGTGGCAGTCCTTGTCTGAGCAAGGATGAAATCGCTGTGTTGTCCGAACGGGCGGTGGAAAATCTGGTGCGTGATCAACGCTCAGGTCTGTTCGGCCCCTATGCGGGAGAATTCATGAAGCGGCTTCGCGAACACATTAAGGTTCCTTCGCAGTTTCTGAGTGACGGATTGAGGGAGTCGGCAAGGGCGGCCGGGGAGATTGAATCGGAGTGGAAGTCCTGGCAATCGACCCTCGACAAGCACCTGGATCCTGAACGCCTGGAACAGCAGAGACAGCGGATTGAAAGCCAGCTCTCCGAGTCGGATTCCGATGAGGCGGAGCTGTTCTTTTCCCTCGCGATCTGGGGGCCGATGTTCCGAAACCTGGATGCGCTTCTGGGTAGTATCCGTGGCATCCGCCCGGCTCGAGAGCCGGATCAAACACCGATCAGCCGGACCGATTCCATCGCTACCAACCTACGCGCCAAGGCGGTTTCGCGGTTGTGGCGCGGCTATCTGAACAGCCGGGACGAGCATCAGGCGGAACGGCTGCTCGATCAGGTGAAAGCGTTTTATCGTGATGAGCAGCGACTGCGCAATGAGTGGGACGCCCAGCGGCGAAGCGACATGCAGGGACCGCTCGAGACATTGCGCTATCTTGTGGGGACCGGACAAGGGGTGCTTGATCGGATCGGACGATGTGTCAGGCATGCCGATCTCTGGCCGCCGTTTCTGCAGGTGAGTGAGCACATGCTTCGCGATATCGAGGCGTTGCGTGAGCGATTGTCCACCCAGATGAACACCATGGGGCCCGGCTACTGATGGCTGTAGAACCTGCAATCGTGGCGCAGATGATGCGACGCTCAGTGGCGTTTGTCGAGGAACGAATGGGGCGGTTTGATGGACATGAAGTCAGCGATATCCATGATCTGGTAGTCCCCGATGTCGGACCGTTCGAGACCCTCGCGATACTCGTTTACGCGGTCTCCCGAGACCCCTGCGCCGAGCGACTGGTCACCAGCCTGCAGGCGGCTTGTGGAGCCCTCGAAGTCACCCGGGATCCTCTCAATGCACTCAGCCTGTCCCAATCGATCATGGAGCGCATGGAGGTGCTGGAAGCGTCCCGTTATGCGGAGATTGTTCTCGCCGGAAGGCTATCGGGGTTCGCCGCAGTCCCTGCGCACGATCAGGCTCCGCGTTTTGCGGCATTGATCGACGAGGGGATTGCAGCGGCCGGACACCGGCAGTGGTGGGTGCGGGGAAGCAGTCTGCAGGTCGGCGATCAAGGGGAATCCGTGCAACTCGTGGGCCTTGGAAACTATCTGCTCATGCGTTACGGGGCGCGCACCACCCAGGGTGGTGTGAGACGCTATATCGATGAGCTGCGCCGCCGCCACGCCTTGAAACGGGAAGAGCTTCGCGCCGGCGATCAAGGTGAAGCCTACCGCAGCTATGTGGAGAAAGAGGTCAACCGGCGACGACAGCGTGTCATCGATGGGCTCTACGGTCACCACACCATGCTGCCGGTCACCACGCCTATTGCCATTGAAGCCGCGAGCAATCTGCAATCCGTAGTCCTGCTGGGCAGCAATCCGGACACCGAGTTTCAGAAACAGATCAATGGGATGCGCGAAAAGCTCCAGGCCATCTTTGGTGTGAGTATTCCCGGACTCAGGGTGCGATTGAATGACACCGATATGCCACAAGGCAGCTATCTCATCATGATCAATGAAATTCCTCTTGTGCTCGGAAATATCGCCCTGGACAGGTGTTTGTGTGACGAAAAAGTTGATCGTCTGAGGGCGATGAACATTCCTGCGGAAGAAGGGGTCCATCCGGTCGATGCCCATGAATGCGGTTGGATATCCAATGAACACGCCGAAGCCGTGGCAGCGGCGGGGATCAGGGTGTGGGGACCCGGAGACTACGTGGTGTTACATCTCGAGAGTGTTCTGCGAAAAAATTTAGCGGAATTCATGGGTATCGATGAGCTGCTGAACGACCTCGGGGACGATGCAAAGACCCGGGAGGCCTGGTTAAACCGGCTCGGGGCGGCACATGGCGGCGTCGGCCGGTTCAGGAACCTCATCGTCACCTTGCTCAATGAGGAACTGCCGGTGCGGCCACTACCCATGCTGGCGCACCAATATCTCGAACAGATCGACAGGCCAGCCTACGAAATTGCCGAAGATCTCCGTCTGCTCGAGGCGATCCATACACACCTGATTCAGGACGCGGATCAGTGGCAGGTGTATACCCTTGCAGACGACTATGTGTCACTCATTCAACAGAACAGTCATCGGGATGGAGATGCGGTGGTTCTGGCGATGGAGCCGGAACCTACCCAGGATGCTCTGAGCGCCGTGCGAACCGAGGCGGGAAGCCTGCCGCCGGGTGCTGGTCGTCCCGTCATCCTGGTCGAGGACTGGAGGATCCGTCCGTTTATCAAGAGCCTCATCGAGCTGGAGTTTCCCCAGGTAAAGGTCATCGCTCGGCGTGAAGTCGAAAGCCTCAGTGCGGAGCGACTGAAACCCGTTGCGGTTATTTCCCTGTAGATACTGACAGAGGAATTTGAATGCCCGATCAAGATCAAAATTCGATCCAACAGGCTAAGGCCTCGGTCGATCGGGTGTTCGACTCCCTGGGTGTGCCCGCCGATGCGGATACCCTTGAACGGGTACAGTCTGCTGGCGCTGATATCGGCAGTCAGCTGGACTTGCTGGTAACCGACAAAGTCGCGAAAAGGCTCTGGGTTTCCTGGAATCCGGAGCAAGCTCAACGGATCGAGGAGCCCCGCTTCCGCAAGGCCTTTACCCATATGCTGGCCGAAGGCGTCAGACTCGGTTTCCACGTCAATCGGTTCCGGGACATGTCACGATCACTCCCCGAACCGGTTGCCAACGGCGACAACTGGGCCGCGCTGTTCGAAGGGGCTGTCGCGGGTCAGGATCGCTGCAAAGTGCGGATCTCATTAAGTCCCGAGCGATACCGGGCCACCATGGCCACCAACCAAGACGGCGAGGCGGATAAGTCCTGGGATGGCAGGCTCTCCATGATGAAGGACGGTCTGTTCTACGAATTGGGAATCGTCTACCCCCCGATTGATGTGGTAGCCGATGAG
>JARRNW010000610.1:0-2997 GCA_037384565.1 Candidatus Thiodiazotropha sp. | reverse complement strand
GGATGCGGGTGAAGTCCTCCACCGTCAGCGCGCTCAGCTCGACGCGGATCGGCAGCCGGCCCTGTAGTTCGGGTATCAGGTCCGAGGGTTTGGACAGGTGGAAGGCGCCGGAGGCGATGAAGAGGATGTGGTCGGTCTTCACCATGCCGTGCTTGGTCGAGATGGTGCACCCCTCCACCAGCGGCAGCAGGTCGCGCTGAACCCCCTCGCGGGAGACGTCGGCGCCGCTGGTCTCGGCGCGGCTGGTGACCTTGTCGAGTTCGTCGATGAAGACGATGCCGTGCTGTTCGACCATCTCCAGGGCGCGCAGCTTGAGGTCCTCCTCGTTGATGCGCTTGCCGGCCTCCTCGTCGCGCAGCAGCTTGAAGGCGTCTTTGATGCGCAGCTTGCGGCGGCGGGTACGCCCGGAGCCAAGGCTTTGGAACATGCCCTGCAGCTGGCTGGTCATCTCCTCCATGCCGGGCGGGGCCATGATCTCGACTCCTACCGGGGTGGCGCTGACCTCGACTTCGATCTCCTTGTCGTCGAGTTCGCCGTTGCGCACCTTGTCGCGGAACTTCTCGCGGGTGCCGCTGGAGACGGGGGTCGAGGTGGTGGCGTCGTCCCAGCCGGTCGGTTTGGGCGACGGTAGCAGAGCATCGAGGATGCGCTCCTCAGCGGCTTCGCTGGCCTGGTCTGCGACCTTCTCCATCTCCTGTTCGCGCACCATCTTGACCGCGGAGTCGGCCAGTTCGCGGATGATCGAATCGACTTCGCGTCCTACATAGCCCACCTCGGTGAACTTGGTCGCCTCGACTTTGAGGAAAGGCGCGTTGGCCAGCTTGGCCAGACGGCGCGCGATTTCGGTCTTGCCGACGCCGGTGGGGCCAATCATGAGGATGTTCTTGGGCGTGATCTCGTTGCGCAGGGCCTCGGGCACCTGGGAGCGGCGCCAGCGGTTGCGCAGGGCGATGGCCACGGCACGCTTGGCGTCCGCCTGGCCGATGATGTGTTTGTTGAGTTCGGCAACGATCTGCTGCGGGGTGATTTCTGGCATGGTGGGGGGTCGCTACTGGGTTAAATCTCGCTGTCGAGTTCTTCGAGCACGAGGTTGTGATTGGTGTAGATGCAGATGTCTGCGGCGATGCCCAGACCCTTTTCGACGATCTCGCGGGCGCTCAGTTCCGTGTTCTCCTGCAGGGCGCGGGCGGCGGCCTGGGCGAAGGCGCCACCGGAGCCGATGGCCATCAGGTTGTGCTCGGGTTCGATCACGTCACCGGTGCCGGAGATGATCAACGAAGCCTTGGCGTCGGCCACGCAGAGCAGCGCCTCAAGGCGGCGCAGGGCGCGGTCGGTGCGCCAGTCCTTGGCCATCTCCACCGCGGCGCGGGTGAGGTGGCCCTGATGTTTTTCCAGTTTGCCCTCGAAGCGCTCGAACAGGGTGAAGGCATCGGCGGTGGCGCCGGCGAATCCGGCGATTACCCGGCTCTTGTAGAGCTGGCGGACCTTGCGGGCATTGCCCTTCATCACGGTGTTGCCCAGGGTGACCTGACCGTCTCCGCCGATCACGACCTTGCCGCCGCGGCGTACGGAAAGGATGGTAGTGCCTCTGAAATTTTCCACGTTTGTCCTGCTGATTGTTGCGGGCCGAACCCCTTAGATGGGGTTGAAGTCGTTCTGATTCAAGCCTCCGGAGTGATCGGGTATACCGATTCGAATCGGGTAAGCGCTCGGGTTTGTTACGCCCCAAACCGGCAATTGTACCCGAGCCCGGGGCTGGTGAGAAATCCCGCCGAGGTGATGGGGAAACTTTCCACCTGTCCACGCGTCCATCTACGTAACTAAAGCGGAACTGCGCTGGCAGCCATCAAAGGAGACTTACAATGAACGATATGAAATACGCTCTGGCGGTGATCACCTTGGTTTTTCTGGCTACCTCGGTGAAGGCCGGGCAGGAGGATCAACCGGTCAGTGGTGAGTTATTGAAGCAGCAGACCTATGAACTGCTGACAACCCTCAAAGACTATTCCTTGCAACAGAAAGACGAGCTGATGGAGGCCCTCGAACAGAGCCTGGATGATCTGGATGAACGCATCGATGTGCTGCAGGAACGAATCGACGAGCTGCAGGAACGAATCGACGAGCATTGGGATGATATGTCCCAATCGGCCCGCGATCATGCGGACGCTACACTATCGGCCCTGCGCCAGCAGCGGATCAAACTTCAGCAGGCCTACGAAGGGCTGATGGACAGCTCCGGATCCGATTGGGAGCAGATGAAGGCGGGCTTTGGTCAGGCCTATAAGGAGATCAACCACTCTTGGGAAAAGGCCATACAGGAGTGTCATTAACCCGGCACAGATTGCGTCTCGTTCCAACGCTCTGCGTGGGAATGCGTACCTAAGCCAAAAACCACTGTCATCCCGGCGTATGCCGGGATCCAGAAGGTTGGACAGTGCGATATTCCTGGATGTCGCTTCGTTCCATCCAGGCTCCCTTGGCGGATGTCAATGGTCGAGTCCTTATCAAAGAGGGATACTAAGGCGTCTGCATCGGTTGCAGGTGGCGCTGCTGCGCCGCAGTAAACTCCTCCGGACTCAACGCCCCATCCCCATCGGTGTCGATTTCGCTGAAGGGCTGGGCGTTTTTCAGGTTACGCATCGGGTAGCCCGCCTTTAATCACGCCTCGATACGCTTGGCCCGCGCCTGGTTGAATTCCGCTTCCTGGATCTGTCCGTCCCTATTAAGATCGAAATCGCTGAATGTCGGTCTCTGACGACCCGCGCCGGGTCCCATCCCGGGAGGTGTTTTCGAGACCCCGCTCATGGGGGAGCGCTGCTGCATCCGGAAGCGTTGGCCCTGGATGAATTCCTCGTAGGTCAGATTGCCGTCTGCGTCCCGGTCGAAGTCATCGAAACTCGGTGGTTGGTAACGTTGCTGGCCGGGAATACTGGCAGAGATCGCGCGGGATTTATGCAACACATCGAACTCTTCCCGACTGATGCCGCCACTACCATC
>JARRNW010000609.1:1074-3277 GCA_037384565.1 Candidatus Thiodiazotropha sp. | reverse complement strand
TTTGTCGATACGTACTAACCAAGTCATAGATATTAATACGGTCAGAGCTACAAGCGTTGCTCAGATTAAGACGCCCACCGCATCCGAGGCCAGGCAGCTCTTCGCGGCATCCCGCTCCAACAGTCCCTGGCGCACGAGGAAGCAGCCGACGCGCTCGGCGATGGTGTGCGTTAGCCGCCGGACTTTTTTGCTGATCCGCGCAACAGGAGCGGGATCGTGAAGTACTCAATCTGTGAGTACCGACCCAATACAGTCCGCTGTCGCTGTACAGGGCATATTGTAATAACTAGAACTTATTCAACTCGGTTAAGCTAATTAATAAAGGATGACTAACACCGTTTAATCAGGCATCCGAATTCAACCCAATCCGCTCCAGGATGGGGGCAAGGTTTTCTGGCATCAAATCTTTACTGACCCTCTCGGATCACCCGCCCTGTCCAATCTACCAGACACAGGTAGTCATCGAGTTCAAAATTACTACATTTCATTGGATCATTTTCTCTCGGTTTCATAAAGTGACGAAGATTTGTCCGCTGGACTCTTGGTGTCTGTTTGGCATTGTACTTGTCTTGATATTTGGCAAAATTCTGGATATTTCCTAGATCGAAATGAAGTCAGATTGCTCATGTGTCTTCGCCAAAACGGCCTGATGGAGTTAAGATCCACATAACTCATACAGGTCAACAATATCCCTTCATCAAGCAGGGCCTGACTTTTGAAACAGCCCTCAAAAAACCGTCCTTTACACTGATCTTCGGTATAATCACGCTGGGCTAAATGTTCATTCATACATCGAATGAGCCAACTAATGATATATATAGACGTATTCGCCACTTCCCGATTAACTTAGATGTTGCCGTCCACTCCGCTTTGCTTATCACCTCACCGGAAAGATACTGTTCTGCCAACACATGACTTTTGTTTAACCGGCATCATTGTTCTATCAACTGCAGATCAGTCCCGATTACCCGCCCCATCCTAACAGATCGTATTGCTCGGAGTGATGAGTCTATTAGTGCTCAGAGTGGACGTCCATGTAGTGGTGGCATGTAGTGGTGTTAGTACCATACCATCCATGTTAGTACCATATGGGGTTTCCCTAGTTATTGGCTGCCAGGGACGACATTAGGGCAATAGCCATTTGTCAAACAATAAAGAGATGTGTTAAATTTTTGGAAACAGATGAAATGGATCCAAGCCAAGGAGCAGGCAATGGCGTTATCACATAACCAACAGATCTATCTTGAAGACCTCCCACCTTATTACAACTGCGTAAATCGCCGCGTACGCCAAGTATGTCCTTATCGTAAAGACGAGTTAGCCGTTCTTAGTAGCCAACGCCGAAGAGTCTCGGCAGTGAAATGTTTAACCAGTTGGATAGAGATTTCTCAAACCATATCTTTATCTAATGCACAACAATAGGATACTGAGATTGATCAGGGACGCTCATTGCATCGGAGCGATAACAAGACCGTTGTCGATCAAGTCAAGAAAACCGGGAATAACAGTCATAACCTTCAAGTGTTCATTATGGCTGGTAAGACACCAGCATAGACCATCAAGGGACCCTCATGAAAACGCAATCAAGCAAACGATTACTCACCGCTATATTCGTGTTATCAGCAATGCTGTTGGACGGCTGCGGTGGTGGGGGCGGAGATGGAGACGGCGGCGACAACGGCAATGGTGCCGAGACTTCTGAATCCGACGGTAACACCAACGTGTTGTCGATAAAGGCGCGTCATATCTCACATGAAGATACCCGGCCAACGTTGGATGCCGTGGCAGCGGGTATCGATCCCTATACCACATTGATCGACGACAGTTTTCATTGCCACAACTGGAATGATCCCGACTTCAGTTCGGACGATATGTTGATTATCGTCTCAGGGAACAACTATTCCACGGAAGTGGGTTCCGGCACCATCCAGGCGCTTGAAGGAAACGCCGATTACGACCTTGAGTTTCTCGATGGGCCGCTGGATGGGCAAATGGTGCAGGTCTATTTCACCATTCATGGGCAACATTTTCATATCTCGCCGGATAATCGGCCTGCCAGTTGTTATCAGAACGGCGCTAGCGAAGCCAGAGCGCAGTTGAGTCTCGAACGAGCCAGTGTAAACCCTGGCGACTATACCTGCCGGGATATCGATAGCGGTAAGGATACCATACTCGTCATTTCGGATGACGGACGCTATTCACT
>JARRNW010000609.1:0-995 GCA_037384565.1 Candidatus Thiodiazotropha sp. | reverse complement strand
GAGCTTGGCTACTATGAAAGAGATGACAGTGGCCTTAGCGAATTTGATTTCGTGACCACAGATGCGGATGGTCTTTTTGATGGATCTTCACAAGGACCATCAACGTTGAATTGCTGGCGTATCGATGTGCCGATAGCCGATCCAGTCTATGGGGCACAGGAAGCGCCGCAACCCACTCCGCCAGAGGTTTCCATCTCTGGTCGCTATGTGCGTTCAATCCATGTATCGGACGTAATGGATGAGTATCATAATGCGGGGCATTACTGGTTTGATACCAATGGATATGCGTATCGAGGCACCACACCACGTATCGGTGTTGACTGCAATCGCACACGTCCCAATGGTCTACCGATTTGCGATACCTATCAATTCGATGGCAGCACTCTCAGATTCTTCTCCCCACTTGGGAAAGAAATCGCAAGCTATTCGGCGGTCGTCGAGAACGGGAAACTCACCGAAATCGGTGGCTACAGCGCCATACCCGCGCACATTGCCACTGCTGCCGATCTCACTGGTATCTGGTCGAACTTTAACTGGTGGAACTATGGCTGCGGTGGCATAGGAGTCTGTGACAATGGCTATATAGAGCGTGCCTTTGCTTTCAATGACACATCACGATTCCTCTACACGGCCGATGGTGTCTCAACACTGGGTGTCAGTACCATCGATGGAGCAGGCTCTGCCTTTTCATTCGGATCCACTGATCTCGACTCGGCAGGCCAGGTGAGCATCAGTGGCACCTCTATGACTTTAGTATACGATACTGGAGTACAGACACGGCATTTTGTAGTGATAATGAACAATGGAAATCTGGCAATCGATGGACGCGTGTATAATCAATAGTTATATCATCTACGTAATACGAGAACAGTCACCGTTTAGTCGCAGTTTTGAATACACTACCATTTGAAATATCCATCTGACAGCAAATGGCTTTCGACTGTCCAAAATAATGGTCGGGATAGAAATATTGCGCACGCATGATTTAAGTTAAC
>JARRNW010000608.1:0-2204 GCA_037384565.1 Candidatus Thiodiazotropha sp. | reverse complement strand
GGGGTTGTTCGTATCCGTTTGGGTCATAGCTTCCTAGTCTGAATCGGCCGGTAACCTCGTCACTCCCCGGATACTGGTGATCTGTCATCTAAGGTTGCGCCGGGTGTGACTACCCCAGGTAAGTCGCCCAATCCACCCCGGTATCGCCAAACACCAGGAAATAGGGGTTCAACAAGGAGTCTTTGGTGTTGTATTCGAGAGGTTTGAGATCCAGGGTCGTCACCCGGCCACCTGCAGCTTCCACCACCGCCTGGGCCGCTGCGGTATCCCATTCTGAGGTGGGGCCGAGTCGGGGATAGATGTCCGCCTGACCTTCCGCGACCAGGCAGAGCTTCAGGGAGCTGCCCATACTGACCATTTCATGCTCACCCAGACGGCCGAGAAACTGCAACAGCGAGTCTCCGGCGTGGGAGCGGCTGCCCACCACCCGGATCGGTTGTTGGCAGGATTCGGTTATTCGGATCGGTTGGGTATCCTCAGTACCCGTCTTTTTGTAGGCGCCTTCGCCGTCAATGCCGTAGTAGAGGGTGTCCAGTACCGGCGCATAGACCGCGCCAAACACCGGTCGGTGGTCTTCGATCAGCGCGATGTTGACCGTAAATTCTCCGTTTCGTTTGACGAATTCCCGCGTGCCGTCCAGCGGGTCGATCAACCAATAGCGGTTCCAGGTCGTGCGGGTTTCAAAGGGGATTTTGGAGGACTCTTCGGACAGCACCGGAATCTCCGGCGTGAGTTGTTCCAAGGTGCTGACGATCAGCCGGTGGGCGGCCAGATCGGCGGCAGTCAGCGGTGAGTTGTCCTGTTTGGTTTCGACTTCGAATTCCGTGTTGTAGATGGTCAGAATGGCCTCGCCGGCCTGGCGAATCAGATGCAACAGCGCATCAAGCGATGTAGGTAGGCTCACGTCAACAGTTTCCTTGCCATGCAGAGCGCCGCGATGGAGCGGGCTTCGGTTAAATCGGGTTGTTCGATCAGACGATCCCAATCGGACAGTTTCCAGGGTACGACCTCGATCGGTTCCGGTTCATCGCCGCTCAGCCGATCGGGGTAGAGGTCCTGGGCGAGGATAGCATAGGTGTGGTGCTGGATGTAGGCCGGGGCCAGGGTGAAGGTCTTCAGTAAAGTGAGCTTGCGTGCCCCGTAGCCGACCTCTTCGCGCAGTTCCCGATTGGCGGCATCCAGGGGCTCTTCCCCTTCCTCCATACGCCCCTTGGGAAGGGCCAGTTGATAATCTTGGCTGCCGGCGGAATACTCTCGGATCAGCAGAACCGTTTCGTCGTCCAGCATGGGCAGTATCATCACCGATCCCTGGGGTCCGCCTGCAATGCGTTCGTAGACCCGTTTCTGGCCGTTACTGAATTCGAGTTCCATCTGCTCCACACGGAAGATCCGGGTTTCAGCGATGAGGGTTTGTGAGAGGATTTTGGGTTTGCGCATTGGGACAGGTCGTATCGGAGGTTTACCAGGGAATTACTGGGTGCCATTATCCCATTTTTCTCCCCGGATGTGGCGCAATCTGGATTCATGGCCGCGTCGATATTCGCGTATACTCTGTTTATTGATACTTATTGACACAAGGCTATGATTGACTGGAATGCGATAGATACCGTGATGCTGGACATGGACGGGACCCTGCTGGACCTCCATTTCGATAACCATTTCTGGCTGGAATATGTGCCCCAACGGTATGCCGAGACTCGGAATCTCTCCCTGGAGGAGGCGACCGAGATCCTGATGGCGCGCTACAAAAGCGTTGAAGGTACTCTGGACTGGTACTGCGTCGATCACTGGAGTCGCGAACTTGGGCTGGACATTGCCTTGCTGAAGGAAGAGGTGGATCACCTGATCGCGGTGCACCCCCATGTGGTGGATTTTCTCGATCAGCTGATGTGCGCCGGCAAGGAGCGGGTGCTGGTCACCAACGCGCATCAGAAAACCCTGGCCCTGAAGATGGAGAAGACCCGTCTGGCCGGGTTTTTCAACCAGGTTATCTGCTCACACCAGCTGGGTGTTCCCAAGGAGCACCCGGAGTTCTGGTGCCGTTTGAAGAACCTTCACCCCTTCGATCCCGAACGGACCCTGTTCGTGGATGACAGCCCGGGTGTGCTGAAAGCCGCCGAGGCCTATGGGATTCGCTGGATTCTGGCGGTGCTCAAGCCCGATTCCCAACAACCCGCCCGGGAGGATTGCCAGTTTGCCGCGAT
>JARRNW010000607.1:0-2205 GCA_037384565.1 Candidatus Thiodiazotropha sp. | reverse complement strand
ACCGGTCCACCGTCCAAGGATACCCAGAGGTCGGTATGGTCGTGCAGCACCTGGTAGTAGTTGATCTTCTCTTCCAGGCGGTTGATGAAGGCGATCTGATCCTTGGCTGGCCAATCCTGCCAGTTTTCCAGAGACAGGTTCATCACCTCGCCGGTATAAGGCAGATCCTCGATGTATTCGCGCATGAACCCCATGTCCGCCAGATTACCTTCCCGTGCACCCGTGGCCCGGGTCGTGCTGCCCAACTGTTCCGGGTCACGGGCGATGGTGGCTGCCAGACTCTTTAGATCGTTGAGGAAGGTGCGGGGTGACAGCAGGCCTTCTTCCGCGGTTTGCAAGACCTGGCGCATGATGGCATGCAGGTCACTCAGCTGGTCCCGGGTCAGTAGTACCCGAACGTCCAGGGTCTGGCGTTGCGGATTGGAAAGGTCGCGATCCACCAGCCAGGCGCTGAAAATACTCGGAATATGCTGTTTGTCGTCTTTTTGCAGATAGCGCATTCTCAAGGCATAGCCGAGCTTGGCTACCTTGGCCTGGAACTGGGCGAGGGGCTCGTCAACCGAATCATCGGTTGCGACCTGTTCTCTCGCCTGACGCGCTTCCGCCAGACTCTTTCCTGCCGAGGCCATGGCGGCAAGTTTCACCTGTTCGGTGATCTGCTGGGCCAGGGAATCGAGCACCCGTCCAAACCGTCCCACGTCACCGGTCTCCACACCGAAGTAGAAGCTGCCGATACCCGGATAGTAGGAGAGGTCACGGTAGACCTCCTCCGCCTTTTTGTGATCGGCCATCACGCTGGGGGTCAACAGATGCAGCACCGAAAGCGCGATCCCTTTGTTCTGGGCCAGGCTTCTCAGGGCGGCGCTGGACATGCCGGTTCCCGAGAGTGGGTCGCCCGGATCGCGTGGCCCGGCGTCGGTGATCAATACCACGTAGCGGGCATCAGTCCTTCCCAGTTGATGCCGGCGATGGCCTCATTGACACCGGCAAAGCTGTCTTCGGCAAAATTCCTGCTGGATACCGTAGCCGCTTTCAAGGACGCGACTTGGGAAAAGAAGCTATCGGCATCCTGGCCCTGTTCGAGATCGACAAAGGTTCGGGTCAGATATTCCAGTCCGGGGGCCACCTCAGGGTTGTCACGAAAGGCGACCAGGCCGAAGCTCACATCTCCGGTCAGATCCTCCTGGGTGATGGTGTCGTAGATCTTGCGCACCGCTTCACGGGTACGGTCGATGTAGGGGTCCATGGAGAGGGTGGAGTCGATGACGAACACCACCGCCGAGCGGAATCGGGAGGTTTTGGCATCTGGTTTGGCGAGAGCCTGTGGTGCCTTGGCCGCAACCGGTTGCAGTGGGACGCTCGATACCTCCAGCATTCTTGCCTGTTCACTGCCGATGAAGACATCTTCATGATCCTGGATGGGCACCAGATAAAAGTCCTTGAGGATATCGACATGGGTTTTGGGCTGGATGGCGACCACTGGAGAGTCCTTGTCCAGATCTCCGGAGGCAGCCGATTCGTAAAGGCTACGATACGCCGAGGGGTCGTTCTGTTCGATCAGGTGTTTCAGAGACTGCCTGTCGTTGAACAACAGCACCCGGTCGCTGCCCATGGGATCGCGAAACGCGACGGTGAGGCCCTGGTTCCAGGGCAGTGTGTCGATCTCGGGTAGCCAACCCGCAATCTTTCCATAACGGTTCAAGCCGACTTTCACCCAACTCCTACCATTTCGCTGCTGACGATCGTAGACGTAGTAGACACTGAACGGGGTGGTGGATGACCCATCACCCTGTTGAATTTTTTGAAAGAGCTGGGCGCCGGGTTTACTGAGCACGCGCTGGTAGAGGGCCCGTTTGCCTTTCATGAGGAGTGGGTGATCCGTGGCAGCGGTCAGGGGACCGGCCAGAAGTGTGCATAGAATGAAGGTGAGAGCCGATTTCAACAGGGTCATCGGAAAACTCCTGATCATGTCTCGGGTTATTGCCAGTTCAGCAACAGGCGCTGGGCGTCAGAATCCCCAGATTGTGCCTGCGTTTCGATGTTGCTGCGCAGTCGCAGCAGGCGTTCTCGGGCCTCGGGAAGTTGTTGTTTTTCCGCCTCCAGATACCATTTGTGAGCCTGGTACACATCGGGAGACGCCAACAGTTCGTTGCCGGGTTTGAAGTGGTTAGGATCATATAGGCTGGCCAAGGCGAAAGCCGCTTG
>JARRNW010000606.1:0-3481 GCA_037384565.1 Candidatus Thiodiazotropha sp. | reverse complement strand
GCCTCTACGAACCATATCGATCATGAAATCCCGTTCTGGCTGGGTTTCGCCAAAGAGTAGCAGGCGGTAGTATTTGTCGTAGTAGGTGTCATAGAAGGCCTTGTTGAAGCGTGGGTTCTGAAATACATAACCACATTGTGAACAAGCCACAATGGGTAGCCGCCCAAACCGATCAGGCCCTGTTTCGACCGTTTCGACCAACAGCGTATGCTCCTGGGTTCCGCACACCTCACACCTTACTGAATGAGCGCTAACGCCCTCCACGATACCAACAGACTCCAGGTAGGCACGCAAATAACTATCCATGACATTACTTAATGCAGAAGAATCCTTCGAAGCAGACATGCTTGAATACCGTCATTATGTCACTGAATCCCGCTCGTTTAAGCATCTCCATATTGCCATTCGTCGAAAATGGCTCCAAAACCCCTTTTAAACTACGGGATTTGGCGATAATATCTGCCGGCGCATAACCTTGATCTAGTTTGTAATCGGTATATATGCTGCTGATAATGTCCTGAAAGCGGGCATCAGGACCGCGCACCTTCTCGAAGAGCAAAAATGCCCCTCCCCAGTTAAGTGCCTGATACACGCGATTAAAAACATCTTGACGGTTGCGCGGATGGATAAATTGCACGGTATAGTATGCAACCATGAAATCGGCGGGTTCGTAGGGAAACGTGAGAATATCATCTGCCACGTATGTGATGTTGCGGATCTCGGGATGCTTCTCACCCAATAACTCATTTGCCTTGGATATCATGGCAAGTTCCACATCTATCCCCACCCAGTTGATAGTACCTGGATGGCGGACTGCCAGTTTACGGGTTAGTGTTCCTGTTGAGCAGCCGAGTTCGTAGCAGGTCGAGTCGGATTTAACAAAAAAATCACTAACTGATAAAACGATGTCGTGGCCGTTTAAATATCCTGGAACGGATTTAGAAACATGTTGCTCAAAATGATTTGGGGTGCCTCCACCAAAACTCCATGCGGCATTGCCTGATAGAATACCATCTCCGACAGACACGTCTGACAAAACATCACACATGATTTTAAATTTCCATTTTTTTAAAAGTTTTTATATCAATAACCGATACTCCAGTTATTGAATCAGTCCATTAAGTAATTCAGTCGCTTACTGCTGGTCGTTTAATCAAGCATATATAAGCAACTTAAAAACACACTAGCACGTTGCAAACTTGTTTTCTATTACAGTTTCTAATCACTTATTAGGCCAAAATATCGTCAAATATATTTAGCCATCAGGCCCGCCACGAACAACTCGAAACACTCATCGCTCTGGCGAAAAACCCCGAATAGACGGGGATATCCATATAAAAGAAGGGGCCATCGGCGCCTTCGTTTATTGAGTCTATTAAGTTAAGTTGCAGATCTATTCTCCGTACACCGTTAACACCAGCCAAAGATTAAACGCTATAAATTCTCTGGTTTGACATGTTGACGTTTGTGATAGATGTCATGGATGCAGATGGTGTCTTGCATCAGTTCATACATGCTGCGATAGGAGAACATAATGATTTCGCGCACATTGTCTTCACCGATTTCCGTTACCTTCTTGCCGAAGCGCAGAGCTGCCAACAGAATCTCCACGTTGTTGGTCATTTCCTGTGCGACGCACGTCGCATAGCGCTTTGAGTCGTGAACTCGGCCGCCTGAGCAGGTTCCACCCTATCGAAATATTCTGCGTGATAAAAGGAATGATTTTATTTTTTTCGGGTCCACCCATTCAATCAACCGTTACTCATGCGTGGAAGATACGCATCGATTGCCTTAAAGGGGCGCTTATGGGTGCACGTCCCTGCGCACCCTGTTGCAACAAATGCAGGACGGGTAAGAGGCGCTATATCATCCCTGAGTCCCGTCTGTTGCCCACATACCGAACGACCTATCTCCCCCATCCCTCACTGGCGAACAACGCGGCGCCTTCCGCACTTTTGATGAAATCGACGAATGCAATGGCTGCCTTGTCGGCATCCGGAGAAACCGCCACATTAGTAACCCGATAGATACGGCGCTCCTGGTCGAGTTCCACATAGTCCGCCACATCGGCATGATCCAGCGGCCAATGAACCCAGGTAATCCAGGCATCCGCATGGCGATCCCGAAAGGCCCTGAAACTTGCGCCACTGCCCTTTTCAAAAGCAATGATGTTGCCACGCAGCCTTTTCACCTCATCCAAAGAACCGAGCCTTCCTGCAACGTCTTCCCATACCCCGGTTCCGGATGTGTTGTATACCCCTTTGCCCTCGGTGACAACGACGCTTACCCCAGGCTCAAGCAGGTCATGAAAACCCTTGATATTCTTGGGATTGCCCTTTTGCACAACAATAACCGCTCGCCGGGTATACAGGGGCTCGACCTGGTCGCTGTCAAGAAAGGGATAGTTTTCAAGATATGCAGTCATCGACTGTTCCGAACTTCCGAAGATCACATCAGCGCTCTTCTGGGCCTCACGACTCCACTTGCTTTCCGGTCCGTAGACAACTTCGACTTTGTTTCCGGTTTTTTTCTCGAAGGCATTTGCCGCTTTGATATAGGCTGTATGCGGTCCTCCGGGTCCGAATAATCGGACAATATTGTCTTTAGGTTGATGCTTGATACTCGAATCGTAGAGCGCCCCAGCCTGTGCGCTGTTCCAAAGCAGGCCAAATGCTATAAATGCACCGAACCAAATATGACTATTGCGTTTTTTCATCAATCAATTCCTTATTCTACTACTGTTAAATTAACCAATCGGATCAAGGTCCCATTCACCCGGCCAGGCCAAAAAGCCATACGACTCAGACGATGAAACTTGTCTCCTATTCTGGCTACAGGAATCGTTGATATCCTCACGCAAAGTTCACAAGAATGTCACTTCTCGCATTCTTTAAGGTTTCTGTAAGTACTATTCGAAATTCAGGTGACTTAAGCCGATACTCTGGATTTTCGTCATTCCGGCGTATACCGCATGGATGCGTGCGTTTACTAACCCCGGGATGGCCCCCAGGAGGAATCGTAGCGTCCCGCCCTCAGGCGCTTTGCAAAGCCTTGATCTTATCCTGGCACAACTTTGTCACGATCTGCTTCAGCCTCAGCACCCATTGATAAAGCCCCTCAAACTCATCATCGTCGATCTGATATGCCCGGCTGTAACGCGCATCCACGTAGGCGCGTCTCAGCAAATCAAACAGATGCTGTTCCTCTTGAGAGTCATTGGGAAAGAGCGCATGGAGTTCCTGGGCAAACCCAGCCCCCTGCTGCAACAGCTTGGCCATATCGTGCTCTTTGGGGCGATAACCGGTATACACCAGCAATAGACAGGTTATGTAACGCTCGGCGGCCTGGTGCAAATCGAAGGCGGCAATCTTCAGTCGACCCTCAGACTGCTGAAACTTCGCCCCGGCCATAAAGCCATCACCACTCTCGGTCCACTCCTCGAAATACTCCCGCGCATGGTTCAACATGACTGCCGGCGGCA
>JARRNW010000605.1:0-2228 GCA_037384565.1 Candidatus Thiodiazotropha sp. | reverse complement strand
TCGATCTTTTTTCAAAAACTGGAACCCTACCGGGATATCGGCTACCCAATCGTCACGGTCAGCGCCCGCCTGGAACATGGATTGGACGCACTGATTCTTAAATTGCAGGGGGAAACCAGCATTCTGGTCGGACAGTCCGGAGTTGGAAAATCCTCTTTGATCAATGCCCTGCTGCCAGACATCGAAGCGGAAACCGGCCGGCTTTCGAGCGCAACAGGCCTCGGCCGGCACACCACCTCGGCAGCCACCTGTTACCACCTGCCCCAGGGCGGCGAACTCATCGACTCACCCGGGGTGAGGAGTTTTCGCCTGACCCACTTGAATCGCCAGGAGTTGGAACAGGGTTTTCGGGAGTTTCACGACTACCTCGGACAGTGCCGGTTCCACAACTGCACCCATGAACACGAACCCGATTGTGCGATTCGAAACGCCATGGAGCGGGGTCGGATCCACCCCCTGAGGCTGGAGAATTTTCTCCGACTACAGAAGAGCGTTTCCGGCTGAAAAGTTCATGATCCGGGGAGACTGAGCTTTACAGCGGCCCCACCCAGCACCTTCGAATCAGCAATTTCGATTTGACCGCCATAGGCGGTCACGATATCGGAAGCAACCGCAAGGCCAATACCCTGCCCCGGTTGCCGGGTATCCGCCCGATGACCACGATGAAACACCGCCTTGGCCTGATCGGCCGGTATGCCCTTTCCATCGTCCTCGATAAACAAGGTCAAACTGCGCTCCTGGCGACCGCTGACACGCACCCGTTGACGACCGTATTTGCAGGCGTTTTCCATGAGATTCCCCAGTATCTCCATCAGGTCGCCTTCATCTCCGGCAAAAAGACAGCGCTCATCCACCGCCAGCTCCCACTGTATCGCCTTGTCCCGGTAGACTTTTGACAGGGTGTTCGCCAGACGCTCCACCAGAGGTTTGGCGGCAACATTGCCAGTCAACACCTGTTGTCCGGATGCCGCGGCCCGCTGCAACTGGTGGCTGACGATCTGATTCATACGCTCAACCTGCTCCCGCAAGGCCCTCGAGGACTGACCCCGCTCCTGATCCGCGATGCTCTGAAGTATCGCCAGAGGGGTTTTCAGACTGTGTGCCAGATCACCCAGACTATCCCGATAACGTTGCTGTCGGGCACGCGCATGCAGGATGAGAGAATTGATACTGGAAGTCAGGCGGGTAAGTTCACGGGGATAGGCGCCCTGCAACTGCTCGGCCCTTCCCGACTCGATCTCGACCAGGGCGCCGGCCACCTGACGTAAAGGACCCAATCCCCAGTTGAGCACCCAGCCCTGAGCCAGGAGCAACAGAAAGGCGGCACCACCCAGCCAGAGGAACAGGGTATTGCGAAACGCCGAAACCTGTTCCTGAACCGGTTGCAGATCTTCGGCCACGCTCAGGACATATCGGCGTTCCTTGCCATGAAAATCCTCCCAGACCACGCCAAAATTCAAACCCATAACCTCCCGGTCCGCCAGCTTGAAATTACCGATTTCTGACTCACCCGGCGGAATCTCACGATTGAACTCTAAACTCTGACCCAGGGTGGAGGCGGAGCGCCAGCGGTAGCCCGTCGTATAGTTCCCGACTTCGGCATAGAGACCGGAATCCGGACGGTTGAAGCGGGGGTCCGTCAGTACCTCCGGCATCACCATCTGTCCTTCATCCCCTTCCTCTGCCGCCGCCAACAGGGCATACACGCTGCTGTAGAGGCGGGTCTGCAAGGCCTCATCACTGGCCGAGCGAAAGGCCTCGTCTAACGACCAGCCGGTCAACCCCAGAAATGCGCCCAACACCAGACTGGCGGCCAACAGCAGTCGCTGATGGATGGAGATGGGTTGTTTTAATGCGGGATTGTTCGAGCCATTCATGGGATCAGGGTTGGCGCCACACTCACGCAAGCCCGACAAGCCTGAATCCAAATGCCGCCCGGGAGTCCCAAATGAGCCGTTTCCGCACTACCCCGGGTCCGCTTGAAATGTCGCCAAAGGGTCGCCAGAGATTCACTGACTGCGTTCCAATGCAAAGCGATATCCCCTGCCCCGCAAGGTTTCGATGGGTTTGTAATCTTCATCCGGATCCAGCTTCTTGCGCAGGCGTCTCACGAAGACCTCGATGGTGTTGCTGTCACGGTCCCAATCCTGTTCGTAGATATGTTCCGTGAGATCGGTTTTTGAGACCACTTCTCCAGCATGTAGCATCAGGTATTCCAATACCTTGTA
>JARRNW010000604.1:0-2249 GCA_037384565.1 Candidatus Thiodiazotropha sp. | reverse complement strand
GTACTGCGGAGGTGGCTCAGGTTGAGGTTTTGTTGGGATTTCCCGGTCAATACTTCGGTCAAGACAATGGGAACTATTACAACGAGGGCTCTGAGTGCCTTCGTGGCGACTTATGGAACGCATTGAATCAGGAAATCGCTTGTACGGCGGTTTCCTGCCACATCAGCAAGCCCAGGGTAAAGAAGGCTAAGGCCAAGGCGCCGCACACTACCGTCAAGAGGATGTGTGTCCTGCTTCGGTCGGTCTCCAGGAAAGATCTCCCGGAAATGAAAGCACCTGCAGCTGTGACCAGAAAACCGAATTCGGTGATAAACAGTGTCGTCAGCAGGGGCAGTCCGCGCTCTGCGGGATCTTTGAATACCCCCGAGCTGATCAGGACCAACGCGAGGGTCAGGCCGAGTCCGGCCGATATCCAGGGGAAGTTTGCTTTCATTGTGAGTGCCCGACAGATTCTGAGTGTCTGGCAATACTAACCGAAAAAACTCACAACATGAGCGTTGAATCAATGCTTCATTGGAATACCGATTGAGTGGCTTGGGTGAAGGCCGGCCAGACACCTCTGCCTGCGCTGGCCGGTGATGTAAGGAGCCCGTGCCGTTTTCATAGCCGTGGCTTCCCACGAATGACTCAATTCCGCCGTTACAGCTGGCGCATTCGCGGCTGACCATGGCATATTTAGGTGCCGGGTTAATAGCTCATGACGCCCACCCAGCGGAGAATCCCGAGATGAGTGCTGACAATAAACTCCAGGATCCGAAGAGCAGGCTGACGGTCCGCAATGCGAAACCACAGGATGTACCGGGGATATGCGACCTGACACGCCGGGTCTACCAGTCCTCCGGGATGCAGGGTTATTCCCATGGTGCGGTACTTGGTCAGATCAACCATTTTCCCCAGGGACAATTTGTCGTGCTGGTGGATGAAAAGGTGGTGGGCTATTGCGCCACCTTCCGGGTACAGGAGAAGCTTGCTCTGAGCAAACACGGCTGGGTTGAAATCACCGGCGGTGGATACGCCTCCCGGCACGACCACTTCGGCGATTGGCTCTACGGCATGGAAGTGTGTGTCGATCCGGAGTATCGGGGTTACAGACTGGGGCAGCGACTCTACAACGAACGTAAAAAACTCTGCGAAACCCTGGGGCTGAAAGGCATTGTGTTCGGTGGACGGCTGCCAAGCCTGAAGCGGCGCCTGTCTCAATTCGGCACCATCGAAAACTATCTCGAAGCAGTTAAGAGCAAGAAGAAGCGTGATCCGGTGCTGTCATTCCAGTTGCATAACGGTTTTGAAATCATAGGGGTGTTGCCCAATTACCTGACTGAGGATCGTGAGTCTCTGGGATATGCGGTTCACCTGGCATGGCGTAATCCCAAGGTCGATCAGAGCGAGCCGACCGGCCAGGAGAATAATTACGGTACGCGTCTCCCGGATAGTGTGCGGGTGGGTACGGTTCAGTACATGCAGCGCCGTGTCCATTCGTTTGAGGAATTCATCAGCTTCGTGGCCTATTTCGTCGACGTGGTGGCGGATTACAAAGGGGACTTCGTGGTGTTTCCAGAGATGTTTACCCTGCAGCTGCTGTCGATCGAGGACCAGGAACTCTCACCCGCCGAATCCATCGAGGCGCTGACCAAGTACACACCCCGATTCAAGGAGGCGATGCGGGAGATGGCGCTGCGTTACAACATCAATATCATCGGCGGCTCGCATCCCACCCGGGTGGCCAACGGACGGGTTGAGAACATCGCCTATATCTTTCTGCGCGACGGCACGGTGCATGAACAACCGAAGATTCACCCGACACCCAATGAGGTCTACTGGTGGAACATTGAGGGCGGCAGCGATCTGCATGCCATACAGACCGATTGCGGTCCCATCGGTGTATTGATCTGTTACGACTCGGAGTTTCCGGAGCTGGCCCGCCACTTGACCGATCAGGGCGTGCAGATCCTGTTTGTCCCCTTCTGTACGGACGAACGTCAAAGCTATCTGCGGGTGCGCTATTGCTGCCAGGCCCGGGCGGTCGAGAATCAGATCTATGTGGTGATGTCCGGCAATGTGGGCAATCTGCCCAATGTACACAACATGGACATCCAGTACGCACAGAGCGGGATATTCACCCCCTGCGATTTTTCCTTTGCCCGGGATGGGATTGCCGCGGACACCACGCCTAACGTGGAGATGGTGGCGTTTGCCGATCTCAGGACCGAGACACTGGTGATGGCCCGCAACAGCGGTACGGTGAAGAA
>JARRNW010000603.1:0-2778 GCA_037384565.1 Candidatus Thiodiazotropha sp. | reverse complement strand
GTACTCCCAGAAAAAGAGCGTCCAGAAATAGGATTGAGATTCCGTGTGCGCACACCCAGGCGCAGCGAAGCCACCGGAGAGACCGCACCCACGGTTTCTTCCAACGCAAGATCGATGCTACCACTCACACCTTTAGCGAATGCGCCGAGAACTCGCTGTGCGCCACTGTGGCCGCCTCCGCCGATAATCTCCACATCTTTGAAGAACACACACTCATTCTTCACATCCTCTAGTGGTGCCGAACAAACCTTCAACTCCATGTTTTCGTCAGGCAGGAACGAGTAGGACGCCCCATTCGGAGTTCCATCGGGAATATAGATGAAAATGACCTTACGCAGGGAATTTCCAGCAGACAATGCCTGACGCGAGAGCAACATACCGGCACCCAGGCTGGATGCCTGCAGCAGCGGCATGGATAACCCGATCTTGCCAATAAATTTTAGAAAGTTACGGCGTTGCGGCGATGCGACGTCTTTTGTGTGACTCATAGTGACCTCAGAAAGATGATATCTCGAGTTTTTTGTTCGTCCAGCTTTTGAACCTCGCAGGTATAACTCGCAATCTCGCTATCCGATAGTTTGATATCCATTGTCTGGTCCAGGAGTCTGGAGCCGGTACCCATCGCCATGCGGAAGACAGTATCGACAAAACACTGGCGTGTGACATCCAGGTTGGCGATCTGGTGTGCGAAATCTTTGGCGCCATTGAACGTAATAGTGTTGCCATCATCGAGGCTGTTAACGCCATACATGACACCCTGTGAGTCGATGGTGAGCCCGTTGTAGTCCTGAACCTGGGGCAGACCTACCGCATCGAAGTCCTCGAACCCGCCGCCCAGCGGATTGAGCATCTGCCCATGGCAGGATTGGCAGATGTCAGCAGAGGTCTGGAACTCATATTTTCGACGTGATGTAGCAAGACCATTATGAGCTGCCAGATAGGCTTCCCACTCAGCGACCGCTTCCTGGCGCGCCGCATCGAAGTCAACATTCAGGGACACGCCGGTTGGGGGTATGGGTACTTCCTGGCAGAGAAAGCGCCTGCGCAGATAGGTCGCACGAACAATCGGGCTGGTATCCTGCTCATGGGCATGAACGGCCAGGAATGCGCCCGAAGTGACCAGGCCCGCACGGCTGGTTACGTCTGAAACCTTCTGCATTTCAGTCCCGCTGACATTACCGATGCCATAGAAGTCGGCGAGTGCTGAGTTGGCGAAGGTGAAGTCGCCATCATACAACGCGCTGAAAGGTGCGCCTTCGTCCAGTACCACGTAGTTGAACAACTCACGGACTTCCTGCGCCATCGCCTGCCGCACTTCATTGGTGAAGTTGGGATAGAGCGTTGAATCTTTCACTATATCCAACACCCGGTCAGTACGCAGCCATTGTGCGGCAAAATCGCCAAAGTGCTCACGCGCTCGTGGCGTGCGCAACAAACGCTCAACCTGGGCCGCGATCTGGGACTTCGTCTCCAACTGTTTATCAGCGGCGGCCTGCAGCAGGATATCGTCCGGTGTGGAGCCAGTGAACGTAAATGCAAGATAGGAAGCCAGTTGATACGGCGTAAGGACATAGGCATCGGCATCAAGCTTGTCATCCGGCAGGGTTTGCGTCGCCTCTTGAGCACCAGACAGCTCGAGCTTGCTGATGATCAGATTCTGTCCGCCCTTGTGTTCATCGGGCGCACCGATCTGCTTGTTGAGCACTTTGAGATATATGTAGTCCCCATTGAACGCGGTGGTATGGAACTGATAGGTTTTGCTGAAAGTGTGGTCGACCAGCACGCTCCCGATCACCTCATCGTTCGTTTCGATGGACATCGTTGGCCACAAGCCATTTTCCGGCCCTTGGGTCCCCCTAACGGTAATAGTGATCAGGTCATTGCCGGTAAACGAGGCGTTTCTCCCTTCTTGCCCGAAGATCGCTATGGTGTGCGGATCATCGCTGCTGTCGATAAAAGTCTGTATGGTGCCAGCCTGCTCATACTGGCCATTACCGCCACTGCTTGCATTGATATCGGCAACCGACACACCCGTCTCATCCCGATAGAGGAACTGCGGCGACGTGAACAGGGTTCTCAGTGCCAACGCAAGTC
Organism: Candidatus Thiodiazotropha sp.; assembly: GCA_037384565.1. Taxonomy (GTDB): domain Bacteria; phylum Pseudomonadota; class Gammaproteobacteria; order Chromatiales; family Chromatiaceae; genus Thiodiazotropha. The sequence goes on along the minus strand of JARRNW010000603.1, from coordinate 684 downwards.
CTTCGTGAATATCGCCAGCCGTAAACTCAGGGGTAAACAATGCCTCAAAGGCAATGGATTCATCCTCGCTAAGCGGTCGACGAAAAACGCGGGGGATATAGTTTTCGATAAAACTGTAGGCACAGGCATCGTCGGTTAATTGCGAACAATCGATGACATCGGCAAAGCCGTTCGCGGAAAGCCGCTCAACCACTTTGTCGACAACCTGGGCATAGGCCTGTAACGAACCACTTGAAATGCTGGTCATCACATTGTTGGAAAAGCCATTTATCATATTGTCGGCAGGGATGGTGTCGTAGGTGTTCTGTCCCAGATCAGCCAGCACATCCACGCCAGTCAAATCCTCGATGGAGTTGGCGAATTCACTGCGCGTGAGCACACGAAAACTACGCGGACCATAGGTCACCCCGCAGGCAGTCTGAGATGTCGAGTCGCTGGCGGAACCGCTAGAACCCCAGCCCTCGATATAAGCCGCAATATCGGCAGCACAGGTACCACTGCAACTGACGGTATCGCTGGGGGGCATGGTATCGACGATATAATCAGCCAGCATCTGGCTATTGGCGCCAAAACTCACTTTACTTGCATCGATGGGTTTCAGGCCGGTGCCTTCAGTACCATGACAACTGGCGCACTGGGTATCGTACAAAGTTGCACCATGGCTTGCATCACCTGTGGTAGCGT
>JARRNW010000602.1:0-2262 GCA_037384565.1 Candidatus Thiodiazotropha sp. | reverse complement strand
GTTATCTGCCGGAAGGTATCCTGGTCGGCCGGCTCTCAAATCTGGGACGGGGCGGCTGGCGCGGGGAGTGGCTCCTCTATCTTCCGGACAAGGTCAACCGATGGCAGACCCTTGCCCGCACTCGGGAGGCCCTGGCCTCGGAGGGACTGCAGCAGGCAATAGACGCCCTGGTCCTGAGATACGCCCCCCAACAGGTCAGTCAGGGCACCATACATCTGAAACTTCAGGTCTACGGGGTATCACGTCTTGCGGATTATGCCCTGATTCAGGACTATCTACGTACCCTTGCGATGATCGAGCAGGTCGATCTGCTGTCCGCGGATGCGGAGAAGATCGATTTTCTGTTACGGGTCAATGGCAACCGGGAATCCCTGGTGCGCGGCATTCAGCTGGGGGCGGTTCTGGAGCCGGTGGTGATTCAGGCGTCACCGGATCCGAACGCACCCGAGCAAAACGAGGCAATCGAAGGAGACGGTCTGACCTACCGATTGCGGTAATATCATATTGAAAGAGTACTGGGGCTTCGATTCGATGAACATGGGCCGCAGATGATCAATAACCGGCATATAGGAGCGATATGCGGGCGCGAGACATACCCAATCTGATCAGTATGCTGCGCATACTCCTGACGATACCGATCGTCTGGCTGCTGTTTGAACAGGCCTTCTCCTATGCCCTGATACTCTTTGCTCTGGCAGGTTTCTCGGACGGACTCGACGGCTTCCTGGCCAAGCGATTCGGTTGGCAGAGTCACCTGGGGGGGCTGTTGGATCCCCTAGCGGATAAGGCTCTGTTGATGAGTTCCTTTCTGGTACTGGGTGGTTTGGGGTTGATCCCGATCTGGTTGGTGGTGCTCGCGGTCTTTCGCGACCTGACCATTGTGGGGGGAGCCTTCTATTACAACTTCAGTGTCGAGGAAGTGGATGCAAACCCTAGCCTGATCAGCAAGCTGAACACCCTGATGCAGATTCTGCTGGTGTTACTGGTGGTCACAGATGCGGGCCCCTTGCCCCTGCCGGATCTGTTGTTACGGATTTTGACCTGGGTGACCGGGTTCACGACCCTGGTCAGTGGTGGTGTCTATGTTCTTGTTTGGAGCAACAAGGCCCGCAAGAAGGGCTGGCGACCCTGATGGATGGGGGCGTTCCCTGGGTCAAGTCTCTCGGTTGACTGACGCTAAAACTCCCATGGCCTGGGTCGGCTCGGGTCGGGCACAAGGTGATCGGATGGAAGAATTTTATCCTGGATCACACCGTCCGGGTGGAATTTCATAAGCCTGTTGGACTATAGTTGGAAAAAACAAGTTATGTATGCGACTTACGGAGAAAAGTTAATGAGAGTTACCAGTATTGTTGTTGGCATGGGACTGCTGTTTTCTTCCATGCTTGCTCAGGCCGAGGTTTTCGCCGACAGCACGGGCTATAAAGGGAACAACTATTTCGGCGTCATGGTGGCTACGCCTCGATTCGAATTCGAGGGTTCCAGTGATAGTTTCCGCGGTACCGGGATGTTTGTCCGGGCAGGACGGGAATTCTTCAAATACATCGGTGTGGAAGGCCATTTCGGTATCTTTAGTTCTGATACGGTGAACGGTCAACAGTACCAGATCAAGTATATGGGCAGCGTATTCGGTCGCGGCAGTATCTTCGTGTTCGACGAGCGTGCCCGTGCCTACGCCTTACTCGGTGCAACCTATTTTTCGGCCGATGCCCCCGGTTACAAGGCTACTGAATTCGCCCCGGCTTTCGGGCTGGGTTTCGAACTCTACGGAGACGATCGGGATGCGGTGAGTCTGGAATGGATCCGTTACGCTGACGAGGATATCCATAATCAGGATTATACGGTGGAATCCGTTAACCTCGGCTACATACACCGCTTCTGAGAGGCTGGATCCCGTCCGGGGGGGTGAATATCCCCCTGGTTTGGTGCGACATCGTCGGGTCTCGAGGGTACCACCAAAGCGGCGGCCCTGAGGCCCTTAGATTCCGGAAAATCTGAGATTTCCCATCGGCAATCAGCCGAAGACAGTTCCTGCTTCAAATACCGGTCCATCCACACAAACCCGTTTCATGGCTGGTCCCTCGGGGGTTTGAACCTCGACAACACACCCCGCGCACCCGCCGATGCCGCAGGCCATGAACTCCTCGAGTGATACCTGACAGGGGACTTGCCACTGCGCTGCCAGGCCTGCTACGGCTTCCAACATCGGGTGGGGTCCACAAGCGAAAATCTCCACCTGCTCCCGCTCTTCGCGGTTCAATG
>JARRNW010000601.1:0-2281 GCA_037384565.1 Candidatus Thiodiazotropha sp. | reverse complement strand
TCGTAATGACCCGACACCCGCCTAATCAGGTGATCCCTGGGTGGGTTTGGGGTCACCCCCTGAAAATACCCTTTTCAGGTTAAGGACAGGTCCCACAAAGGACCCGCCACCGGATCACCGCCGTCCGGTACCCCTGCGGCAACATCTCAACATCAGGACAGGAGCAGACCGTGAAAACCTTTGACCATCGCAAATACCGCCCGACACCGACGGTGTCCATGAATGACCGCCAATGGCCCAGCAACAACCTGGAATCCGCTCCGATCTGGGCCAGCGTCGACCTGCGCGATGGGAATCAAGCCCTGCTCGAACCGATGAACGTCACGCAAAAACTGCGGCTCTGGGATTTATTGATGAAACTGGGTTTCAAGGAGATCGAAGTCGGTTTTCCCGCCGCCAGTGAGCCGGACTACGCCTTTGTACGCCGCCTGATCGATGAGGACAGGATCCCCGGAGATGTCACCATCCAGGTGCTGGTACAGGCCCGCGAGGATCTGATTCGCAGAACCTTCGAAGCCCTGCGGGGTGCCCGGCGCGCCATCGTGCATGTCTACAACTCCACCTCCACGGTGCAGCGGGAACGGGTGTTCCGTAAAGACCGGGAGGGCATCAAGGCCATCGCGGTCCAGGGTGCGCGGATGTTGCAACAGGAGGCCGCCCGTTATCCGGACACCGAGTGGGTGTTCCAATATTCCCCCGAGAGCTTCAGCAATACCGAGTGGGACTACGCGGTTGAAGTCTGCGACGCGGTGCTCGAGGTCTGGCGCCCGACTCCGGAATCTCCCTGCATCATCAACCTTCCGGCCACCGTGGAGAGCACTACACCCAACCGTTTTGCCGACCAGGTGGAGTACTTCTGCCGGCATGTGTCCCGGCGCGAGGCGATCATCGTCTCCGTGCACACCCACAACGACCGGGGCAGCGCGGTTGCGGCCGCGGAACTGGCGATGCTCGCGGGGGCGGACCGGGTCGAAGGAACACTGCTCGGTAATGGGGAGCGCACCGGCAACATGGATGCGGTTACCCTGGCGATGAATCTCTACAGCCAGGGGATCGATCCGGGTCTCGACTTCTCCGATCCGGATGAGATGATCCGTATCTACCGGGAGTGTACCGGTCTTCCGGTGCATCCCCGTCACCCCTGGGTCGGCGAGCTGGTCTACACCGCATTTTCCGGTTCTCACCAGGATGCCATCCGCAAGTGCCTGCATGTGCAGGCTGAGGACGAACCCTGGCAGGTAGCCTATCTGCCTATCGACCCGAGGGATATCGGACGGGACTACCAGGCGGTGATACGGGTGAACAGTCAGTCGGGCAAGGGTGGCGTGGCCTATGTGCTGGAACGCGACTATGGAATCAAGCTGCCCCGCTGGATGCAGGTGGAATTTGCCCCCATCGTGCAACAAGCGTCCGAACGCATGAAAGGGGAAGTGAGCAGCGAGACCATCCACCGGTTGTTCATGGAACATTTCGTACGTCCCCGGGGCGCCTACCGACTCACCGGATACCGGCTTGACCACGCACAGGGCATGGAACGGATCGAGGCGCAGTTGCGCAAGGGCCACCAGGAGATCCGTGTCGATGGTGAGGGACAGGGGGCGATGTCGGCCTTCATCGACGCCCTGTCGAAAATCGAGGGACCGGTACTTCAGGTGGCGGACTATGCCGAGCATGCTCTGGAGGAAGGCACCCAGGCGGAAGCGGCGGCCTATGTACTGTTGAAATACAGAGGGGAACGAATAGCTGGCGCCGCCTTCGACCGGGATACGGTCAGCGCCTCGCTCAACGCCCTGCTCTCCGCCCTGAACACAGCGCAAAGTGACCGGCAAGCCGCTTGAAAACGCTATGGCACAAAGCCTCTTCCCATCCTCTGCGTGGAAATGCAAACCCGGGGTTCGATTAACGCACCAAGGTCGATCGTTACAACGGACTTTGTAGGCATTTCCCCGCGGAGGACGGAAACGTATTTAAACGTCGAAATATTTTACATTCCGCCAATTATACTTTAGTTAACATGATGTAAAATATAGATAAATTACTCTTGGATCGTTTATTGCTTAAAGAACCAAAATCCGTCTTGCTTTTGTAGTAAATAGCTTCACATGCAACTCAGGATTTATATTCAGGCCTAGTGCCTGCCATGATTTTTTACGTTTTTCACGGGAATTCGATATGCAATTGACTACCAAGCTGATAGCGACGTTTGCCGTCATCTGTGGTTCCAACCTGGCTTCGGCCACCCCTTTCGAAGACTATAATATGATTCTATTTAGTGACTTCG
>JARRNW010000600.1:0-2290 GCA_037384565.1 Candidatus Thiodiazotropha sp. | reverse complement strand
GGCAGAAGCTGGAGAGGCTATGCCGATATATTTCAAGACCGGCGGTATCGGAGAAACGCCTATCATTGACCCCTTCTGGGAATGTCGGATATCAACTCAAAACACCCTACAGCGATGGGACCACGCATGTTATTTTTGAGTCACTGGACTTTATCACCAAGCTGGCAGCGCTGGTGCCCAAGCCTAGAGTAACCTGCCCCGGTTCCATGGGGTGTTTGCGCCCAACAACAAACACCGGCGTCATGTAACGCCCGCCCGGCGTGGGACGGGCCTCGCCGGAACCGAACGGGTTTGCATAGCACATGGTTTCCACACGTCTCTTCATGGCACAGCAACAGCAGGATAGGTTGCCTGGTGGGCTATTGCGTGAACTAAGTTCGCAGGCCAGGAAGGCAGTGAAAGCGGGCGGATTCAACCGAAAATCCAGTAGATTGAATAGATTTAGGCCGGATAGACGGATGATTCAGGCCTATCCAGGCCCGAGTTATCTGCCTTGTTTACATGGGTGATAGCGATTATTCTCTTATATTTAGATGCGCAAGCAGACTGGACGCGCTAGGGCGGTCAGTCGCTGGGGTTGATCCCTACTGTATGGTCAGACCGACCGGCGCCAGCGGCCTTGTCGTGATGGAGCATGAGAGGGCGCCAATATCCCCACCGTCAGAAGCAGCTCCACAGGCCGGTGAGCCTGTCGCTGGGCGGAATTCGTTCTGGACTGGATTGAGAAGTTGCGGATCATCGAGAATCGAGTTCTGGTCTTTTCCGTAGTTATTCTGCCACTCCGAAAAGCTAAGGGCACCCCCGGCACCCCCGATCCCATTGTAAATAGTGTTACTACTGGTTCCGATCAGGTTGTAGTCGAAGGTCGCTTCATCACTGAGTACCTTGTTGGAAGCAGCCATATAGGCGAAGGGGATGCCTTCGGCTGACTCCAACTCGGAAAAGAGGTTATCGCGGGTAATGAAATTGGTGCTCTGCGGCTCCCCCAGAACCCAACGGTAAGTAATACCAGCGCGATAAAAGGTGTTGTGGTGTATTTCCACATTACGGATATACCCGGGTTGCCAGCCGACGACTAGTCTGTCTTCGAAGATGTTGTAGCAGACCTCTGCACCGTCCTCGGAGTGCTGACTCATAAGTATCAGGCCGGCGGAAGGGTCACTTGGGTTATCTGGGTAGAAAGTGTTGTCGTGAAAATAGTTGCCCCGATAGGTGTTCCTATAGCCATCGTCTTTGTCGATCAATCCGTGACCGTCGATGTTGTAGGCCTCATTGTCCTCGTATAGTGAGTAAGCCACATTGAACCAGACATTGGAACCACCGTGGTAGTTAGCCGTATTGTCGCCGTTGATTCCCGAACCGCGATCGAATTGATCGTGAAAAACATTCTCCTGGATAATATTGTTTGTGTATTGTTTCTCCGGAGTGATGTCCGTGATTGGATTTGTGTCCCAGAAAAAAAGAAATGCCGGGTTTCCACCAGAAGTGTGGTCGTACAGGTGATGCATATGATTACGTCGCAGTATGAGTTGCGATTGCTGCGCATCTTCGGAGGTTTTGCCCCCATCCACCTGAAAGGCCCAGCGCTGGAGATTGAATATTTCAAAACCATCGATATAGGTTTGCGAGTTGTAGATATCTGTGCCATTTTCCAGGTTGTAGTCCACCTTTACCTGCTCACCCGGAAAAGCTGCCAACTTGTTAAGTCCATTCGGCTGAAATTGCAAGGCCCCACTATAACTGCCGCCCCGAACGTAGAGAAAATCACTGCCGTTCCCGCTGGCCAGCGCCTTGTTGATGGTTGCCCACGGTAGGGTGATGGAACCGGTGCCAGTGTCATCGTTTCCCCCGTTGGCCACAAAGTAAAACCCCGATTGAGTCACGTTCAGGTTAAAACTCTGGCTCACATGCTGATGCAATGAATCCTCCACGCGCAAGGTAACGTTATATGATTGACCTTCAAGATCCGACTCCGGTGTCCAGGTTACCGTACCATTGGGCGAGATCTGCATACCCGACGGCCCTTCGGTAATCGAGAACGTATAGGGGAATTTACCGCCAGTGACACCAAGGCGAATGTTGTACTCTATACCCGGATACGCCTTGGTTAAGGGCCAACTTATGATAACAGGGGTCGGATTGATCACTGACGCTTGAGCTGGCGTGGCGGAGGAGAGTATGCCCAGGAGGGATAGAAGAACAGATAAAAACAGGTACAATCTCATGATAACCCTATGGTATTAATCGGTGTTTAGATAGAATAGTCGAGCCTTCCCAGCATCACAAGGAA
>JARRNW010000599.1:1476-5829 GCA_037384565.1 Candidatus Thiodiazotropha sp. | reverse complement strand
TTAGTGTTTGTTCTATCTTTTTGTACCCTTTTGTAAATTTTTTGAAGAACAGTTTTTTCACTAGACTCTGAGTAATGGTTGTAGAAGTCAATGGACTTGGCCACTCTATACCCGCATGTCCGTAGAAATTAGGATCTTGAATCTTAACCAGGATATCTTGACGTTGTTCACTTAATCCGAGATCTTCTGTCGTTACCGACGAATAAGGTAAAAACACTTGGGAAAGCATTATATATGCATTGCCTACCGCATAGGTTTCATACAACACCAATACTCCAAATAGTGATGCCATCATGATAGTGATTTTCCTTTTCATATTGTCTTTGTTCCTTTTCAACGGTTTTTCTTACGCATAATTAGTTTCCACGTGATCCATGCCATTTCACGCCGATGAAAAAATCGTTAACGGCTAGCGGGCGTTGGCCGTCGTTCAGCTGCACTTCATCTAATGTGATAGCGTGGATTTTACAGCCGCCCCTTAGCAACTCCCTGACGATGGTTACGGCATCCTCCACCACAGGGTAAGAGGATACCGTAGACCAAACAGGGCTAGGCCCTCCCCACGTTGTCGCCGTCGGCATTCGCCGCCCTTTCGCGGATCTGCTCAAAGTTCCACTCCTGCAGAAGTTCGCCGTTGCGGAATACCTCCACCAACCGGTTTCCGCCCGCCGCCTCTTCCTGCCTGACCGTGATCAGGTGGCTACCCTGTTTGACGAGCGCCAGGCGTCCCGCTTTGGAGCGTTTATCCGGATCGGTTACCGGGGCCTTGTAGATATCCTTCCACTGTCCATCGATCCAGATGGCCGATGCCTTCATGGCGAAACGCTGGGTGTCCCGATTGACCTTCTGCAGCAGGGCCCCGCCCATGCCGAAGGCGATGTTATCGGCGCTCTGCCCCCTGGCCTTCATGGCCGCAAGGATCTCTGCAATGGAATCTGGGTTGATACCATCGCCCTGGATGACCCGGAGATAATCCGGCAACACCCGATAACCCTTGCTGTTTACCCTCGCGCCGAACTTGTTCATCAGCCGCTCGAGGGTCTCGGTCACCACCTTCACCGGATTACCGCTGTCGGGGCGAATCACCAGCGTGCCGCCGTTATCGATCACCTCATCTCGAAGTGCGCCGCCCCAGAGGTTGTCCAAAGCGTGCCACAGGTCATAGGAGTCACTGACCACAGCGAGCAACCGCCCTTCGCCGGCAAACTGATTGAGCATGTTGCGGTAGGCGGCCGCTTCGTTCTCCTCTCCCCAACTGGTGATGGTGCTGTGCTCGGCCGCCGGGATGGAAAAGCCCGCCATATCAGAATCGTACCAGCGTCTGGCGGCGATCAGGGCAGCAACGGTATCGGTGCCCTGAAAGTTCACCAGGTGCGCCAGCCCACCCAGAGCGGCGGTCTCGTTGGAGCTGGTGCCCCTAGCTCCGAAGTCGTGCAGCTTGAAGGCCAGGCCATCCGTGCTGTCGGCGGTCTCTTCCAGATAGCTTTTGATCAGCTGGTGTACCTGATAAGAAAAGGTGGCTACCGTGGTGGGATACCAGATCGCACGAAGCAGCGCCGTCTCCAGGTAGCTGGTGAGCCAAGGGACGCTGGGGTCGGTGTTGACGACCTGCAGCATGACGTTGCCAGTGGGAATGACGCTGCCCTCAGGTGCCGCCTCAATGGAGAGCGGCAGATATCCACCGTACTGCTGCAGGATGGTGCGCCAGCCTTCACGGTTGAACGGCAGACCGTGGGCGGTAAGCAGTTCCTCGGCCTCATCGATGTCATCCTGGCTGATGGGCGTCGTGAGGTACTGTTTTAAAAATGCCTGCAGCCCGAAGAACAGGGTCTGCGGATAGCGCCCCCCGCGGGACTCAATGTAGCTGGAGACATAGGCCGTACCCGCTGGGTACTGCAGGAAGTGCGACGCCTTGTAGGAGTCGCTGTTGAGTATGAGGTTGTTGCTGTTCATGACGGAAATCCTCCTGTCATTGTTTGCGCAGCCCGGTCTATCCGGATTGCGGTTGGGAAAATCGCTACATGCCGACCATCTCCTGAATGATGTCTACCTTAGGCAGGCTGGTGTCTGGTGGCAGCTCGATATAAAAAGCGTGAGTAATGGTTCTACCCCGGGTGGAACGGTACGGGCTGTCGAACACCTGCTGGCGTCGAATCGAACCCTTGAGAACAGGCGCCGGTACCTTCAGCCGGGTCTCTTCCCGAAGCTCTCTCAACATGGCTTCCTCGAGGCGTTCGTGTTCGTTTATGAAACCGCCCGGTAGCGCAAGCTGTCCTTTGCCAGGAAAGGCCTTACGGGTTATGAGCAAGACATGCCCCGACTGCACCACCACGGCATCCACGGTAACAAAAGTGGGGGCGTATGGCGCATTGGACCACCCTGCCTTGTAGGCCGCGATAAAGGCCAGTTCCTGCCGGATGCCCTGATACGCATCACCCGTTACGAAACGCTGTAGTTGCCTGTTGATGGGTTTCGGTAGTGCTGCAGTGCCGGTTTCAGTGTCCAGGTAAGCCATTCCTGCTTGAGTGTCGTCTGGCGAGAAGAGTGCTTCTCGGATTTGGGTGGCATTGAGCCCCTCGACATTGTCTACCGCGACTGAATCCCAGTGGGGAAACAGCTTGAGATAGTAGGAGCTATGGTCCTTGCTGTGGCCGATCAAGCCGATGATAGGCTCTCTGTGCCGTGCGGCATGATGAGCTGTTACCAGTCCCTGAACTGTTGCCTGAACATTGCGGACCCAGAGTTCATCGTTGTAGAGCACATCCATCAGCGGCGCTGTGATCACCCGTTCGGCATCCTGCACACTGACGGCTGAACGGATCATCTCCGCCCGCTCTTCGACTGTCCAGGGATCCCGGATATTGCGTGGTCTGTGGGCTGAACCAATCAATATGATGACCCGTTCCGCATCGCGCAAACCCTGTTGCACAACAGACAGATGACCCTGATGAAAGGGCTGAAAACGGCCTATGAAGATCAAAAAGTCAAAAGGTTTTGACATGGCAGCAAGCCTCCCTTGCTGGTAAGGACAGATACCGGTCTATCCAGTACGTGTCGTTGTAGCACCCTGATTACCCAACGGGGTGTTATTGGAGAATATATTAGCTACGCAACTTAGTGTCAACAGTACACCTTCAAATAATCTCATGATATTAATCGGCTGTAAGGTATGGGATGTTTGATGTGACGGGAGGGCAAAGCAAGTGCGCCTTTACATCGAAACCGAATCCGTCAAAGGGAGGTTTTTTTACGACTTTTAACTTCAAGTTTCGGAGTTCAAATCGCGATTCGGACTCCGCCGTTTAGGTGGGACTCGACGACCTGAGAAAGCGTTGCAGCGGATGTCATACACTCCACGCCTTCTTACACAATGTGTTTCGCACATTTTATTGCGCAAGCTAGCACTCCCTTCCGGCAACCACTGAACTTGGCGTTAACAGACTCATGAAGCGTTCGCGAAACATTCCCACTGTTCTGGCGGTTCTAATTGCGTTGGCATACGTTGCTTTTCACATATGGGAAACCACCTGGTATGAGGGCTTGATCCCCGTGGCAATAGGAATCAATGGCACTGAATTAATCGATGGGCAATCCGATTTCCGAGAAGGATGCGGCGTTGCAATCTTCAAATTAGGAGATCACACGGCTGTTTGGATTCGCTCCTCTGGACTCGCCGCTCTAACTAAAGCTCATGAGGCACGCTCACACCCTGGAAACCATTACTTTACATTCGGCGATTGGAAAGAAACACCATACGTCATTACGGGTGACGACTTGACCCTAGCAGACAGATGGCTGAATGGCATAGGTTGCGCGAGCATAGGCCAAGAGCTGAGGCAAAACATCGACAAAGCGATGAGCGCGAGAGGTTCTTTTTACTCAACCAGTAGTGAAAGTGGATTGCTGGTAATTCCTCAACTCAGCTTGGTTGTGCTCTCCTATGATGGCTAATCGCCTCCTGATAACGCATCATACCACAGGACCTGCGCTAAAAGTCGTGCAGTCCGGTGAATTCAATCATTTACGACCTTTGGTACTCAACAAAAGGCCAACTGGTTATATTTCCGAAATTCACTATTTGGCTCCCACTTGCGGTAAGTGCAATCAATCAAAGGGCAACAAGACATTGCATACTTGGATTACAAGCTCTGCAAAGCAGTCGCCAAAATCTAGAGGAGTTTCAGATCTTAATCAACGTATCGAAACACTACAAAAATATGAGGCTTGGCTAGAGCCAACAAAAGTTGATTTTGAGTCTGTCGTTGGCACAGAAAAATGGGAGCAGGCCCTGATACGCCGCATGGCAGTCCAGCGAGTATTTGAGGGTGAAAGCCCTACAAAGGTCATCCGCGG
>JARRNW010000599.1:0-1441 GCA_037384565.1 Candidatus Thiodiazotropha sp. | reverse complement strand
AGACCGAGAAATCTAACTGAAGAGCAGGAGCGAGAAGTTGCGCGTTGGATAGTGACTGGAGATCCTAGGCAGTATGGTTATGATTTTGGTTTATGGACTCGCCAGACCATTGCCGATTTGATAAAACACCGATTGGGCATAAGTCTCAGCATCAACTCAGTGGGTCGGTTCTTGTATCGACAGGGCATCACTCCTCAAAAACCGTTGCGCCGAGCCTATGAGCGTGATGAGGAGGCGGTACAAGCCTGGGTAGATAATGAGTATCCCAAGATTCAGAAGTCTGCCAAAAAACAAGGTGCAGAGATCTACTGGCTGGACGAAGAGGGCATTCGTTCAGACGATCCATTGGGGCGTACCTGGAGATTGAAAAAATAACAGGACATCCAAAGAAAATAACAGGACATCCAAAGTAAAGGCGAATCATTTATCCATATATAGAGAGCATTCTAGGTGTTGCTCAGAATACGACTAACGGCTCAAGGCAATTCAAGCCGATTTTTCTCTCAACAAGCGATTTCGCTGATTGATTCTTACGGATTTTCTGAAAAACAAGCGAAAGGAATTCTCTGCAATCGCAGATCGGCCCTCAAGTGTCTGAGGTTTCGTGGCTAGACTATGTCAGTAACTGCTGACAGGCTGACATTCCGGGACTTCTTCGATACCCAAGATTTTGACAAGCCTGCTTTAGAGCGAAGGCCGTACCGACCAGCCCTTTGAATCGACTCTCAAAACTCTTCGTCAGGTAACGCCAGTGTTGTGGGTCGATTCGCAGGCGCTCCAGGATCGGGGGGATTTCTTGAGCTATGTAGCTTGGTTTGTCCTCTCGAAGGATACAACCGGTCCAGTCAACCAGTTCGAGATAATCCGTGAGCTTGAAGGGCAGACCCTTGGGCATCTCTTTCCGGGGGTTCCCTACGAACGGCAGCAGATGCGTGGGTTGGTCCGCATCCTTTTGAGGCTGACTCCCTTCTCCGCTCGCTTTTGCCGCAGCGATGCGTTCTGCGATTGAGGTGTACTCCGAGGTTTCCGGTGTTTGTGCCATTTCGGCGCGTACCGGGTTCAAATCCACATAGGCCAGACAGGCCGCCAGTGCCTTCTCGTCCAACAAGGCCTGAGATTTGAAGCGTCCCTCCCAGAATCGACCGGAACACCGGTCTTCCTGATTGGCCCGGCGCGCCACGGATTCATTGAGACAGCGCATGAACCAACTGATATCTGAGAGTCGCTCCCGCCACTTCGACACCAGCTGTCCCAACGCATCCCACTCGGCGCGGGAAAGGTTCTGACCGGACCGGTAGCGATCCACCAGGACCGAACCCTTAAACAGCTTTTGCCAGCGCTCGATCACCTCATCCAGAGTCCAGGCTTTTGCGGCATCGCGATCCACGAACAAGACAAGGTGATAATGATTCGACATCAGGGCATAGCCACAGCAGTCAAT
>JARRNW010000598.1:0-3787 GCA_037384565.1 Candidatus Thiodiazotropha sp. | reverse complement strand
TCTGTCAGGTTTCCGCTGTAGTTGAACAGGCGATAGCTGCCGACACCGAAGCCGGTTAGGGTTGTGATGTTGAGACCGCCGTCGAGGGTCAGGTCGCCGTTGACGCTCACCAGATCGCTGTCTACCCCGGCAGTGCCTGTTGGGTCGCCCAGCTCGAAGTCGAGAACGGAGGTGTCGTTGAGGGTGAGCGCGCCGGTGGTCAGTTCACCGGTGGTGTTGCCGGGGACCAGGATTCCACCATTATTGACGGTGACACTCCCCAGCGTACCAGAGCCGCTCAGAGTGGCGGAGGCGCTGATTGTACTCGCTGAGGTGATGGAGCCGTTAACATACAGCGTACCGGCATTGACACTCGTGCCGCCGCTGAAGGTGTTGGCGCCGGTGAGCGTGAGAACGCCACTGCTGCTCTTGATCAGGGTGCCGGAGCCGCTCATATCGCCACTATAGGTACCGTCACTGCCCTGGTTGAAAATTACCCTGGCGTTATTGGTGATGTCGCCCTGCATGCTGCCGCTGTCACCCTGTAGTGTCCCAACGGAGACCGTCGTGCCGCCACTGTAGGTGTTGACGCCGGTCAGGGTCAGAACGCCGCTGCCGGACTTGGTCAGCGAACCGCTGCCGCTGATGCTTCCGGCAAAGGTATCATCGGCTGTCTGGTCGAAGACGACATTGGCGTTATTGGTGATGTCACCCTGCAGGCTGGAGGTATTCCCCAGCAGCGTGCCGGCGGAAACGGTGGTGCCGCCGCTGTAGCTGTTGCTGCCTGACAGAGTCAGGGCGCCGCTGCCGGACTTGCTGAACGAACCGCTGCCGCGCATATCACCGGCAAAGCTGGTGTCGCTGCTCTGGTTTACTGACAGATTTGCGCTGCCCAGGTTTATCACTCCACCGGTTCCCGAGAGCGCGCTGGCGCTCAGGTCATGACCACCAAGATCCAGAATGCCGCCATCAACCGTATAATCGGTGTTGTCGACGAAGCCCCCTGCAGCACCACAGCGAAGCACACCGGCGGAAACGGTGGTGCCGCCGCTATAGCTGTTCGAGCCAGAGAGGATGAGATTACCATCACCAATTTTGCTGAGGCTGCCGGTACCGTTAATGGCACTGGTATGCACTGCATTGTTATCGACATTGAAGGTGCCGCCCCCTGAATTCAGGGTTGTCGTGCGGTCGATACCAACGACGGAGCCGGTGGTTTGCAGAGTACCGCCGTCGAAGGTGAGCCCGCTGCCGGTCAAACCGAGGTTATTGATGCTGCTTATCGCGATGGTTCCGCCGGAAAATGTCGTGCCACCGGTATAGCTGTTATTCCCGCTCAGGGTCAGGGTGCCCGAGCCGGTTTTATTCAGACTCCCACCAAAGCCGGTGATCGTGCCTGCAAAGGTGGCACTGGCATTTCTGGTGATCGTCAACGCGGAATTCCCGAGGGAAACCTGCCCTGCACTGCCTGAGATGTTGCCCACATAGGCATTTGCGGTATTAATATTGAGTGAAGCGCCGCTACTGAGGGTTACAGCGGCGCCATTCCAGGAACTGGAGTCGATGGAGACGCTCCCTTCGTCGATCTGCAGCTGGAAATATTCATCACCACTCCCGCCCAAAGAGAGTGTGCCGGTACCGTTTTTCGTTACAACCGAAGTAAGGCCAGGACGAATTACAGTCGAGATGTTTCCGCTCAACAACGTATCAGCGGAACCCGTAATAGTGAGGCCGTCGAGTCCAGGCTCGAGTGTTACTGTCGAACTGACGGTGAGCCCCCCGCTGCCGGCATCCCAGATGGCTCCGTAATAGACGTGGACGCCGCCCATGCTGATCGTCTGCAGGTTTGATGACTGGTTATCGATACCCCGCGACTCCATCGATTGCGGGCCTCCCAGATTGTAACTTCCTGCGCTAGATCCGAATTGCAACTGATAGGCCCAGCCTACGTTGTTGGACAGGGTTCCGCCGGCGGGGTCGTTGAAGATAAGCAAGTCATAACAACTACCGCATGAAACAGAGGCTGAGGGGAATCCGTCGGGGTCCCAGTTGGCGACATCACTCCAGCTGCTGGTGCCTGCTCCCCCATCCCAGGTGTAGGTAGCTGCCATTGCCGGAGGTGGCGCTCCGGATCATTTTGCAAAACAGGTTCATCAATCAGCCAACCTTTGTTGATATCCATTGAAAATACCTGCGTTCGGGCGCCGACCTTAGCATCTGACAGGCATAAGCCTCATCAGAATATTAATAATCGAGAGGATAGACTATTCCCTAAATAGGGAACAAAGGGGGGGTGTGCCCGTTAGAAATGCCCCAGCCAGATGGCCATCAAGCCAGCACGGCTGTTAACGTTGAATTTACGGTAGATATTGACGATGTGTTTGTGAATCGTGTCGACTTTCTGTTGCAACTTATCGGCAATATGTTTTTCTGATAGATCGGTCAGTAGCAGATGCATTACCTTTTTTTCAGTGTGGGTAAGTGGCTTTTCCGCAACCAGTAAACCGTACGAAAGAAACACCATTTTTTGAAACCAGTTCAGGCTGCGCAGAGTGTAGCTGGCAATGTCCAGATCGCTCGATGTAAAGGGAGCCTGCCTGCCGACGCGCTGAAAGCAGAAATAAGCTTCGGTGTCAACATTGAGTGGGGCAACCACATACAAAGTGTCTGTGACATTACGTGATTTGAATTTGTTAGCGTAGAAATCGCTATCGAAAAAGTCCGCAGAGACATGGTCCCGCAACAGGGTGGCGCGAAATTTTCCACTCTGTTTCACGTGGTTAAGGGTACTTTCGCCAACCTCATAGCGGCCGGAATCGATCTCTTTCTTATGCTTGTTATATGTGTTTTCATCTTCGGGTAACTCCTCGGAAAAGCAAATAGGCCCCGGTCGCCAGCCCAGCATGAAATCCCTCGATGCGTCCAGTTCGTCCAGGCGAAAAGCGCTGATCCAGTAGCCAATATCGGCATCGATCAGTTGGCTGATCTCTTTCAGTAGATATCTCAAGGCTTGCTGTGACTGGGCTGCGGGATAGTCTGCCAACCGGTCCCATATCTGATGAATTTCGTTAAGGTACTTCATACTTGATTGATGTTGAGTCTTCTAACCCGAATATCAGAATACGGGAGCTCGGTTCACTGGGCAGTGGGTGATAAATATCGGCAAAGCGGCAATAAACTGTAGGTTCATCATCAAGCCGAGAGAGTCGACCTGCCGCAGAACCTGTTCGGCTTCGTGGTTGATCGTATGCACCAACTCCGTCAATTCCTTCTGGGTGGGCGCATGGGTACGATGATAGCGACTTTTACCCCAGGGTGTGGTGCTGAAAACGCCATCCAGAAACAGCATGTGACAAATTGGCAGGAAAGCCGATTTGCACGACCGCAGGTCCCCCGTAGAGTGGCGCACAGGAATGTGCGCCATGAAAGTGCACATTGAGGTTAACGGGCTGCCAAAACGCTGAATCAGCGTCACCACACCGGTCTGCGCGCTCTTTCGGGTGAATCCTGCCTTTTTGATTAGGTGGGCCGATATGGCCCAGTAGACGATCCCCAGTACCCGACCCATGAATTACGCACGGCTGGTGAAAGGAATCTCAACCGCAGTGGAAAGCTCAGCACCCATTGGCACATGGGCTGCTCGGGGAATACCTCGTCGACCAATAGCGCAGCACTTTCGGCCATTCGACGAGCCCCGCGCCGCTTACAACTGGACGCGACCAGGTGTTCATGATGGTATCCGATGCATTGCACCCGCAGGAATCCATGCTACCCCAGGGCGACCTTGCGTGTTGTAACCTGAATGGAG
>JARRNW010000597.1:0-3131 GCA_037384565.1 Candidatus Thiodiazotropha sp. | reverse complement strand
GGCCTTGCCATCGCCCTCACCTCGCAGCTTTTCCGCTCCACGATAAGCATCCGCGATGATCACCACCCGCTCACGATCCGCGTTGGCACGGATTCTCTCAGCCGCCTCGCCACCTTTCGCGCGAAGATCACGGGCAACCCGTTCACGCTCGGCGCGCATTCTCTGATAGACCGACTCACTGACTTCCGGCGGAAGATCGATCTGCTTGACCCGGACATCGAGTATTTCGACGCCTAGTTCCGCAGCCTGGGCATCGGAGTCCCTGGTCAGGGTTTCCATGATCTCCGTACGCTCACCCGAGATGACCTCCTGAACGGTGCGTTTGCCGAACTCGTTGCGCAGGCTGGTGTTGATACGCTCCTGCAGCAGTCGGGCGGTCTTGTCGATAATGCCGCCGGTGGAGCGGTAATACTGGGCCACATTGGCGATACGCCATTTTGCGAAATAGTCGACGATGACGTCTTTCTTCTCCGCGGTGAGGAACCGCTCCGGGCGGGAATCCATGGTCTGGATGCGCCCGTCGAAGGTCAGCACGTTGTTGAAGATCGGCACCAGAACGTGCAAACCCGGCTCATAGTCGGTCGCCACGATCTCACCAAGTCGCAGTTTCAGGGCCACTTCCCACTGATAAACCACAAAGGTGCACGAGTAGAGCAACACCGCAGCGATGGCAACTACGGGTACGAACAGCTTTGACATTTTCATTAACGTACCCCCCGTGTGCGATCTACATTCCGCATGGTGTTCCTGTCGTTAGACTTTTGGGTCGGCGCGGGAGCCGGGATCCGGTTTTCGTTACTGGATTGCCGACCTTGGGTTCGAGTTGGTACTCCTTGAGTACTGCAAGAAATCGGCTTGCATCACCCTGCGCCTCGGCGATTACCCGGTCTTTATAAGCGCTGGCATCCGCCGTCAGTCGGGCGGCCTCACCCCGAGCCTGGGGCACGATCTCATTAGCGTAGGCCTCCGCCTGGTTTTCCAGTTTCTCTTTGTCCTCACGGGCCTTGATGGCATCGTCGAAGGCGCTCTTGACCTGCTCCGGCGGTTTGGCGGGCTGCATGTTGACACTGGTGATGATCAGACCGGTCTTGTAGGCGTCAATCAGGCTTTGGGCGCCGTCCTTGATCTGCTCGGCGATCGCGCTGCGACCCTGAGTCAGGATGAAATCCAGATCACTCTTGCCGATGATCTCGCGAACCGCGGTCTCGGTGGCGTCATGCAAGGTCTTGTCCGGATTCCGATCTTGAAACTGATAATCCGCGGCATCCTGGATGCGGGATTGGATGGTCAGTTCCACGTCGACAATATTCTCATCCCGGGTCAGCATCTGGGCTTTGTGACGGAATGAGGTGATCTGATCCACATTCACGGGAATCACCCGTTCGACAGGGAATGGAATGTGCCAATGGGGTCCTGGCTGGGTAGTTTGGTGATAGGCACCAAATCTCAGTACCACCCCACGCTCCGGAGCGTCGATAATGTAGATACCGGACAGGAGCCAGATGACCAGGGCGATGGCGATGATGAAACTGATCGATTTGGCACCTGGCCCCGATCCCCCACCGCTGGAGGGATTATCCCGGGATGGCTTTCCGCCACCGAACAGCCCACCGAATTTCTCCTGCAGTTTTTTAACCACTTCATCCAGATCTGGAGGACCTTGATCGCCCCCCTTGCCGCTCCAAGGATCCTTTCCGTTACCCCCGGGTTCATTCCAGGCCATTGCACACTCCAAAATGGGTTATCGGTTCAATCTGCTCAGGTCAGACATTGGTACCCGAAACGGGTTGCCCCCATGTCCGGCCTCAATAGCCGATTTGGTGTTATCGGGGCAGCGAATTCCCGACACGGTGATTCCCGCTTTCGAGATCTTCGTCATACCCGGTACATATTTATCAGGCGGCATTCTAACAGTCAGCCACACTCATGTCTCACCTATAAGATATCATTCAAAAGTCTGGGATTTACAGCACAATCCCAGGCACTGACGGGTCACTCAACACCTCATCGGACACCTGGGATGCATCCAAACAGCGTTCCAAACCCGGTTCTTCTTTAAGGAGTCGGCGAAATGCCCGCTCGGACATATCGATGTCCATTTCCCAGCCACCCTCGTCGGTGGCACACTCACTCAGTACCACACCCCGGGCAAACAGCAAGGCATGCAGTCTGCCATCCTGCGGATTCAAACGTACCCGCTGGCATATATGGTTTTTTCGAAAGTGCTCCGCCAAGGCCTGTAGCAGCAGGTCACACCCCTCGCCGGTGGCCGCGGACAACCAAACCCGACGCACCTGGCCCTGCTCATCCCGCTCAATGGACGGTTCCGCACCCTCCATCAGGTCAATCTTGTTGAACACCTCAATCTGATGGACCTCATCGGCGCCGATCTGTTGCAGAACATCATTGACCTCTGCCATGCAGACACTGCGTTGATGGCTGGCAGCATCCACCACATGCAGCAGTAGCGCGGCGTCCACGGTCTCCTGCAGGGTCGATTTGAAGGCCGCGACCAAGTCATGGGGCAGATGACTGATAAAACCCACCGTGTCCGCCAGCACCACCGGCCCCTCGTCGAGAAGTTCCAGTCTCCGCAGGGTTGGGTCGAGGGTGGCGAAGAGTTGATCCGCGGCATAGACCTCGGAGCCGACCAGACGATTGAACAGAGTAGACTTCCCCGCATTGGTGTAACCCACCAGAGAAACCGTTGGAATCTCGGCCCGTTCCCGACCGCGACGCCCCTGTTCCCGTTGGGAGTCGACCCTTGCCAGGCGTTTGCGGATCTGGATGATCCTTTGATTCAGCAGGCGCCGGTCCGTCTCCAACTGAGTCTCACCCGGTCCTCTCAGACCAATACCGCCTTTTTGCCGTTCCAGATGGGTCCAGCCACGTACCAGACGGGTCGAAAGGTGCTGCAACTGAGCCAGCTCAACCTGCAGCTTTCCTTCGAAAGACCGGGCTCGTTGAGAGAAGATATCCAGTATAAGGCCGGTTCGATCGACCACTCGACAACCGAATTCCCGTTCCAGGTTGCGCTCCTGGCTGGGTGACAGGGTGTGATCAAAGATCACCAGCTCCGCGTCTTCGTAGTGAATGATTTCGCGAATCTCCTCGGCCTTGCCCCGCCCCAC
>JARRNW010000596.1:0-3675 GCA_037384565.1 Candidatus Thiodiazotropha sp. | reverse complement strand
CAACCGCACGGAAAATGTGGGTAATGACGAGGCCATCACTATCGGTCATGATCGGACCGAAGAGGTGGGCAATAACGAGACCATCACCATCGGCGTCGATCGCACCGAGACCGTCGGTGCCAATGAGAGTGTCTCGATCGGCAGCAACCGTACGGTCAACATCGGCAGTAACAAAAGTGAAACCGTGGGGGTCAACAAGACAGAAACCATCGGCGCGGCCAAGGCGCTGAGCATTGGCGCCGGGTACCAGGTCAGTGTCGGCGCCGGTATGAATGAAACCGTCGGCGCCTCGCGCGCCTCCCAGGTTGGCGGTAGTGAGTCGGTAACCATTGGTAAGAGTTGCGCTTGTACGGTGGGTGACGCCCGGGCCGTATCGGTGGCTAAAACCGATAATCTGACGGTGGGCGATGACCTTAGCATCACGGTGGGCAAGACCCTTTCCATCGAAGCCGGGGACGCGGTCGTGATCAAGACCGGCAAGGCCTCGATTACCATGAAAAAAGACGGCACCATCGTCCTTGATGGCAAAAACATCACGGTGAAGGGTTCGGGTAAGCTCAATGTGAAGGCGAGCAAGGATGTCATCATCAAAGGCAAGAAGATCCTGCAGAACTAAGGGCCCTAATGAAGCACCACACTTGTGCCGAGAGGTAGCGTCGTGAGTAAAACGTATAACACGTCAGATCAGAAGGAACCGGTACTGTCCCGTAGGCTGGATGGAGTGGTGATCGGGATTCTGGTGGGTATGGACCCCCAGGGGCGACCCAGGGTAGTGTTTCCCGGAAATCCCCAGGAGGAGGCGATGTGCGCCAAAAGCACCCTCGATTTTCAACCGGAGGATTTCGGCAAGGAGGTTGCGCTGCTGTTCGAAAACGGCGACCCGCAGCGTCCTCTCATCATCGGACGCCTACAACATCCCCGGCCTCTTGAGCCGGAGCCCGAGCGAGCGGAAGCCAGGCTCGACGGTGAACGTCTGATACTCTCCGCGCAGCGGGAAATCGTACTCAAGTGCGGCAAATCGAGCATTACCCTGACTCGGGCCGGGAAGATTATTTTGCGTGGCGCCTCCATCTTTAGCCGGTCCTCGGGGTTGAATCGCATCAAAGGCGGTTCGGTCCAGATCAACTGATACGGGGCAGACCGGCGACGTGATCCTCGATAACATCGTTTCGCAGCACGCAGAAGAGTCCGCCTTTCTCTGGCTTCTGCGAGATGATGCGGTCACCGCGCCGCACTATCGCCTGGATGACCTGATTCACCTGGAGTCTCGTATCGATGCCCATCTGGATGGCTTGAGGGTGGCAGGCAAAACCGGCTGGAAACACTGTCTCGATCAATTGGAACTGCAGGAAAAGGGGGAGGTGTTCAGCGCCGCCTTCATGGCCCTGGACAGTGCCGTGGAAGCAGGTCTGGCCCCGGTGCTGGAAGTAATTCGCGCAGCGCCCGAAACCACTCGGGGAGTGATTTCAGCCCTGGGATGGGTCGAGCGTGACCGGCTGCAGGGTCATGTGCTCGGCTTGCTGCAATCCTCCGAGCCCCTGCGGCGTCAGGTCGGGCTCAGCGCCTGTGCGATCCGTCGGGTGGATTGCGGCCAACATCTCAAGGCCGGAGTCGAGGACGAAGATCCGCAAGTGCGTGCCCGGGCGTTACGCTCGGTAGGGGAGATTCGCCGTCATGCACTGCGGGCGCAACTGTTGTCCCATCTTAGGGACAGTGATGAGGGTTGCCGTTTCTGGGCGGCCTGGTCGGCCTGCCTGCTGGGTAGCCCCGAGGGCAGCGATGAGCTGCTGCGATTTGCCGGCAAACCCTCTGTTTATCAGAGAAAGGCACTCGAACTGCTGATGCGTAATCCGGATCACGCAGTATCGGTCTCCTGTCTGCGCGATTTGAGTCAGCAGCAGCCCGAAAGCCGGGAAGTGGTCGAGGCGAGCGGTTGGTTCGGTGATCCGGCCTCGATCCCCTGGCTGCTGGAACAGATGAAGCTGCCCCCTCTGGCCCGGAGGGCGGGGGAGGCGATCAGTCTTATTACGGGGCTCGATCTGGCCTATCTCGATCTGGATGGTGAGATGCCGGAGGGCTTCGAGGCAGGGGGTCGGCGATATCTCTGTGGTCAACCTATCGATACGGGCCAGTGTCGGGAAGTGCTGCGGACAGGCTTTCAAAGGCAACGACGCGCGGCTGCCCTGGAGTGGGCCATGCTAGAGGCCGTCCAGGCGCTGTTCAACACCTCAGATCGGGGTGAACGGCAACGGGCACAGCTGGCAGTATAGGGCCCTACACGAGTGCCCCTTTCTTCGCTGACAGAGTGTGCTGTGAAGGAGGATTCCTATGAGCGTTAAGGTTTGGATACCCGGGTTGTTCGCAGTTCTGGCACTGCTCTATTTGGCTCTGGGTATGCAGCAATATCGCAGGCGCGAATCCTGGAATCATCCGGCGGTGAAGGCGCGTATTCGGGTCGCCGGGGTTCTGGCGCTTGTGACATTATTACTTTTTTTCGGGTTGTGAGTGGGTAATCTGTCAGTACTGTCTGAGAGGAGACAAATAATGTGCGAAACCAGTTCACCCGCTCGGAGAAACATGCCCACCGTACCTGGGCCGCAACCGGATGCGCCCCATGCCGGTTTCCGTTCCGCACACCCGGAAGGCTCCGATGCGCCGGCGGCAACGCCCGGTCCCGTCCTGGTGAACTGGCCTAAAGATCTGGATTGGGATGAGTTTCGTCAGGTTTCCTCTAAACCTGAAAATATTGCGGAGAATGCCACGGTCGCCCCCGTATGTATATCCGGGGGTAAAAAATTTCACTTGGAGAACGGTGAATACCGTTTAGGTGACGTGAAATTCACAATGAAACTCGTCCGCGCTAACACCTGGGTGGTCAAGTCGGCGCGCACTGATGAACTCCTGGCGCATGAGCAGGGCCATTACGATATTGCCGGTCTGTGTAATCGGGACATGGTTGCGGAGATTCGGCAGTTGAGGAACTCAAATAAAAATGATCTCGTTCGGGAAGCCAATCGGATCATGATAAAACACGAAAAGAACGCCAAAGACTTGTCAGAAAGTTACGACTCATTTTTGCAAACTGATCACGGCCACGACAAGCGTCGGCAGAAGGCCTGGCAGGATCAAATCACTCGGTGTCGTGAGTCAGGGGAAGCCTTGACGATCCCGCCTTGAGCATCAGGGTCTCTGAATAACAACCCGGGTCCGAATCCGGTATCACAATAACGGGGGCAATGCGGCGGTAGAAACCTTCGGCCTGGGTTCGCCCAATAATGGCGTATCGGTAACCCTTGAGATACATTTCGTGAAAACAGGCGCGGGCCAGGGCGCTGCCGATCCCCTTGCCTTGGGCGGATTCGATCACCCCCAGGGGGCCAAAGAACCCCAGGGCCGTGGCGTCATAACAGGCAAAGCCCAATAAATTGTCGGCTTGTTGTGCCAACCAGCAGGAGACCGGATGATTACCTAAGGCGTGTTGAATTTCATCCACCCACAGGCTGGGAAAGTGGGACTCCGCCCAGGCAATCAGCAGGGAGCGGTCCGGGCCGATTGGTTTACGCAGAGTGATGCCGACATCGTCGAATGACGACATGGCCGGATTGAGCTGATGCGGATTATGTAGCTTGATCAATAGGTCGCTGTTTACCATGGTACTTAAGGTCTTGGAAAAAA
>JARRNW010000595.1:0-2337 GCA_037384565.1 Candidatus Thiodiazotropha sp. | reverse complement strand
GGATCAGTCAGAAACCCAGGCGCGGGAGGTGATCGAGCGTCTCTCCAAACAGGCCATTCATCGCATGACAGAGCATTATGCCCATGAAATTCAGCGCCTGCAGGCGCTGAAAAAACACAACCCCTCGGTGCGCCAGGAAGAGATCGAAATACTCCAGGATCATGGTATCGCTCTGCACCATCATCTGCAGAAGACGCGCCTGAAACTCGATGCGGTTCGCCTGGTGGTTACCGTTTAGTCTGAGTCTCTCACGTGCTTTTCGATACGCTTATCGAGCGAGCAACTCGGAAATTGGAAACGGCCGGCAGATCCCATAGCCCTGGACATAGTCGACCCCGAGTTCCATCAACCGGTCCCGAATCTGCGCGCTTTCGACAAACTCGGCAACGGTTTCGAGGCCCATGACATGGCCGATATGGTTGATGGCATCCACCATGGATTCATCGATGTCGCTCTCCAGCATGTCCTTGACGAAGACCCCATCGATCTTTAGATACTCCACCGGCAGGTGCTTGAGGTAGGCAAACGAGGAGAGCCCGCTGCCAAAATCATCGAGGGCGAATTCGCAACCGATGCGTTGCAGGGAGCACATGAAATGCTCAGCCAATGCCAGGTTTGCGATGGCTGCGGTCTCGGTCAATTCGAAACACAGCATACCCCGCGGGACATCCTGGCTCTGGAGAAGTTCGAGCAGCCACTGAAGAAACACCTCATCACAAAGGGAAAGTCCGGACAGATTGACGAAAAAGCGCCGTCCGGAGCTCAGGCAGGCTTCCCGGTTCTCGACGATGAACCGCACCACCCGGGCCACAACCCAGCGATCCACCAAGGGCATCAGACCGAAACGTTCCGCGGCGGGAATGAAGACCCCGGGGACGATCAGATTCCCCTCCTGATCCGACAGGCGAATCAGCACCTCCACATGTTCCCGTGCCCCACGGCCTGGATTAAGCGAAGCGATCGGTTGCACATACAGAACCAGCAGATCCGCTTCCAGGGCGTGCCGAATGCGGGTCACCCACTGGGTCTCCCCATGACGCTTGGCCGCGGATCCCTCGTGGGGGTGGTAGATATGGATCTTGTTGCGCCCCTCCTCCTTGGCAGCGATGCAGGCCATGTCGGCAGAACTCAACACCTGCTGTAAGCTCACGCTTTGGGTGTTGATCGGCACCATGCCGATGCTGATACTCTGGGGAAAGGACTTCTCTCTCCAGCTGAAAGAGAAATCCTGCACATTCGCGCGAATCGACTCGGCGATCCGCATAGCAGATTCGTGGGTACATCGCCTCAGCACGATACCGAACTCATCGCCGCCCAGACGCGCCAACATATCGGAGCTGCGAATCGAGCGTTTCATCAAGCCGGCCAGTTGGCGCAACAATTCATCTCCTGCCGCGTGGCCACAGTTGTCATTCACGACGATGAAACGATCCACGTCCAGATAAAGCAGACAGTGACAAT
The DNA here is from genome assembly GCA_037384565.1 of Candidatus Thiodiazotropha sp. Classification (GTDB taxonomy): domain Bacteria; phylum Pseudomonadota; class Gammaproteobacteria; order Chromatiales; family Chromatiaceae; genus Thiodiazotropha. The sequence goes on along the minus strand of JARRNW010000595.1, from coordinate 876 downwards.
CACCCTGGTTTTCGGTCTGGTCCAACAGTTGCGAAAGATAACGATCGAACTCCGCCCGGTTGTACAACCGGGTGACCGGGTCATGACTTGACTGCCAACTCAACTGAGCCGCCATTTTCCGGGATTGACTGGTGTCCTTGAACACCAGAACCATACCCTCCAGGTTTCCCGATGAGTCCCGCAGACGCGAGAGTGTCTGTTGGATCGGGATACTAAACCCCTCTCGGTGCTGCAGAACCAGTTGTCTTCCCATGTCGGAAAGCACCTGCTCGACTTCGAAAGGTTGATCCAGGGACCCCGCCTCATCGTACACCTGATAGATCGCGGTAAGCGGTCGTCCCACCGCCCAAATACTCTGGTAACCGGTGAGATTCTCCGCCGCCAGATTGACGAATTCCACCATCCCTTCGGGATCCAGCAGTATCACCGCGTCTTCGATGGAGGCCAGCATGGCCCGGGTACGTTGCTCGGTTAAAGTAAGCTCCGAACGAACCCCGCTGTCCGGTTGGGTATCGCCCAGATCCATGAGCTGGACCAGACAATAGCCCGGATACGACATCAGGGGACGCACACTGACCCGAACGCGGGTCTGGTCATCCAGGCGGATCACCTGTCGGGAATAGGGGCCTCTGCCTCGGGCAGGTTCCTGGTCAGGAGCGAAGGTGAGCCTTACCGCGGCACGAACCTGATGGGTAAAACGATCATTCGCCAACGCCGGGAACAGCGTATCGATCAATATCGGGGAGTCCGCATCCCAGGACAGGGCGCGTTCAGCAAGCCGTTGATTCCATGCCCATACCCTACGCTGCTCGTCTACCAGACACAGCCCCACGTCACAAGCTTCCAGTACTTCCCGTAACTGCTGAAGGATGTCAT
>JARRNW010000594.1:0-2341 GCA_037384565.1 Candidatus Thiodiazotropha sp. | reverse complement strand
CCAGCCTTCTCCACGGCTTTCACCCACATGTTGAAACCGATGTAGTGGGCTTCCATGGGATCGTTGGTCACCCGCTTGTCGTTCTTGATGAACTTGTGCCAGCTGTCGATGAATTCTGAGTTGGACTCGTTGTCCACGCTCATGAAGTAGTTCCAGGCGGCCAGGTGACCCACCAGGGGCTTGGTGTCGATACCGGAGAGTTCCTCTTCACCCACGGAGAAGGCCACGACAGGGATATCTTCAGCGGAGATGCCCTGGTTGCCCAGTTCCTTATAGAAAGGTACGTTGGCATCACCGTTGATGGTGGAAACCACCGCGGTCTTTTTACCGGCGGAGCCGAACTTCTTGATGTCGGATACGATCGACTGCCAGTCGGAGTGGCCGAAGGGGGTGTAGTTGATCATGATGTCCTTGTCGGACACGCCTTTTGCTTTCAGATAGGCCTCGAGAATCTTATTGGTGGTGCGGGGATAGACATAATCGGTACCCGCCAGCACCCAGCGTTTTACACCGACATCATTCATCAGGTAGTCCACCGCCGGGATCGCCTGCTGATTGGGCGCGGCACCGGTATAAAACACATTCGCCGAGGACTCTTCCGCTTCGTACTGAACCGGATAGAAGAGCAGACCGTTGAGCTCTTCGACCACCGGCAAGACCGATTTACGCGACACCGAGGTCCAGTTGCCGAAGATAGCCGCCACCTTGTGCTTGCTCAACAGTTCACGGGCCTTCTCCGCAAACAACGGCCAATCGGAGGCGGGATCCACCACCACAGGCTCCAGCTTTTTGCCCAGCAGACCGCCCTTGGCATTCTGCTCCTCGATCAGCATCAGCATGGTGTCCTTCAGGGTGGTCTCACTGATGGCCATGGTGCCGGACAGGGAGTGCAGAATACCCACCTTGATGGTCTCCGCGGCCTGCAGGGCGCTCGCCCCCAGGGTCGTGGCCGCCAGGGCGGTAGGTAGAAGGATCTTCTTCAGTAACGTCTTTTTCATCAGGAGTGCTCCAGGGTAGTCAACCTACGTTGTCGCCCCGGCGGTGTGCCGGGGATCGCGCTTCGTGCAGGCTATGGTTCAACCGGCTGGATGACGAAGCTGATCTTGACCAGACCGGCGCGGTTCGCCAAGGCCATGGCCTGCGCGACCTTTTCATAGGCTGTCCGGCGATCGCTTGCAGACCGGTGTGGACTTCGAAGTTACCAAGCCTGATTGGTTTGCATAACTTGCAAGTTGAATCAGTCCGAGGCTGACGAACTGGGAGCATAATACTGTCATCCGGGACAATTCCAGCTTTTAAGATGTAAACCGGTTTGAGTATTTGTGAGAACATAGTATTATGATGGGCTTTAATCTGGATCTCCTTATATAGTGTTTATGGGGCCACTATTGAAGATAGCGTGGAGTATTCAGACCTATTCTACTCTTCATTTATGGGACAGCTGTGGGAGAGGTTATGGAAGTATGCCTTCTTAGACATGGAAAGGTTAATTACCCTCCTATTAGCATGTTATCGGCGTTAGATTTCACTCAATGGGTTGAGTCATACGATACAAATATGCTTGACCATTCTTCTCGGCCCTCAGAGAAGGCCATAAGTATGGCGGGCGAGGCTAAAGCCATAGTTTGTAGCGATTTACCTCGTTCTTTAGAATCCATGAGGGTTTTGGGAATAGATGAAGCTACTTTAATAGATTCACTGTTTAAGGAAGTGGATCTGCCTGTTGCTCAATGGAAGTTTCCCAAATTGTCAGTAAGAATCTGGGCTATATTATTTCGTTTCGCTTGGTTTTTGGGGTATACCAATGAATCTGAATCACTGCGTGATGCGCAGGAAAGAGCTAAAAAAGCAACAAGAGTGCTTGTTGAGCTGGCGGAAGAGCATAATACAGTATTGTTCGTGGGGCACGGAATCCTAAATAGGTTTATAGCGAAAGAGTTGAGGCGTTTATCTTGGGAAGGTCCTAAAGTACCAAGTAGGGAATATTGGGAATATAGTGTTTACAAAATAGATATGTAACAAATAAGGAAAAATAGGGTTAGACTCGAATTAAAATGGTGCTTGAGATTTAAGTTTCCGAGGGTGTGCTAGAAATTGTCCCGTCCACATGTCCGAATATAGGAGTGCGTAGCTTTTCAACCACTTTTTCTAAAGAAATGGCTGAATTTCCATCATTAGTTAAGTATAAGGAGAATAAACGCAACACCCTTTTACATCAAGGTAGGAAACTGGAGGTAGGATTCGCCTGAAATAGCCCACTATCCGGCCTTAATCAATTCAAACCCCCTGAATTTCCCGCTAAACCTACCCTCTTCCATCCCCTTCCTGGCCTTCTGGCTTA
>JARRNW010000593.1:0-2807 GCA_037384565.1 Candidatus Thiodiazotropha sp. | reverse complement strand
CCATCCACTCCGGTACACTCGACGAGATATTCTGTTGCAACAGATAGGTGGTAGCGAGTGTTTCCTCGCCTGAGCGCAAGTTCAACAGGCCCGTGAATCCGGAAACCCAATGCCAGGACGGGTCCTCCGGACCTTCGAGGCTACGCCAGGATACACAGAATGAGACGGCCTGATTGTTTCCGACAGGTTGAGGATCTGCCACTCCGACCACAGGATAGCGACCCGTAGCACCGGTATGGGACAGATAGCTTCCGCGAAAGGTGCCGTCAGAGGCGACTGGTCCGAGTTCCAACGTAGATCCAAATTCATTTTCCCAGGTGCCGCTGACACTCATTTTTTTGCGGATGGGGTTGGCCAGAGTTACTGCCCGCAATCCGGGAGTTTGAGTTTCATACTGAAAAATACTGTAGAGCGTATCGAGAAACACCGATCCTACAATCAATAGTTCGTCCGGCAATCAGATAGAAAATACTCCGCAGGTGTCAGAGTATAGGACTGGCCGCCCAGAGTCAGTTGGATATCCGGATATTCGGACAGATCCGATGGATCACTGATCCGTGTGGGGCGCCGCCCCTGATCGGTCAGGACATCGAGCATTCGGGCAATGATGGTTTTGCCGCCTTTGAAACAGGACGAACCGGTGTCCAGTGTCAGGGAGCCGTTCGTCGATACTGGCGTACCGGCGATTTCAAGCAGGTCCAGGTTCACATTCCAGAGATAGCTCAGTTCACCGCTAAGGGGAATCACCGGCAATGTGTTGCAACTGGACAGTTCGAACCGATGTTGGTCGATAGCGCCCATAAGACACTGACCTTCGCCACGCAGAGGATCAAAGTAAAAGGCCGCGAGTGGATGAGTGATGATACCCTGAATCAGGGAAAAGAGGTCGCAGGTTATGAGACCCGGATCCTGACTAAAAGCGGACATCACAAGATAATCGCCTGGAATTCCCGGCGCTTTTTCGACGAAGAGGGAAACATCGTCGGTTCGATCGCTATCGGCCGGGACATCACCGCCCACAAACAGACCGAAGAGGCGCTGGTGGAACGAGAGCGCCAACTCGCCACCTTGATGTCCAATTTACCGGGTATGGCCTATCGTTGCCTGAATGACGAAAACTGGACCATGCAGTTTGTCTCCAACGGGTGTAGTCAGTTGATCGGTTACAGCCCCGGCGCCCTGGTGAACAATCGGGAAATTTCTTACGCATCGATTGTGCATGAGGATGACCTCCCACTGCTATCCGAAGAGATCCGACGAGCTGAAAGCGAGAAACGTCCATTCGCCGTCGAATACCGAATTCACCGTCAGGACGGATCTGAGATCTGGGTCTGGGAACAGGGCCGAGAGGTTACGGTTGACGGAAAGCAATATCTCGAAGGCATCGTCATGGATATCAGTCAACGCAAGGCCATGGAGCAGGAACTGGCGATACTCGCCTCCCGGGATACCCTGACGGATCTCTATAACCGACGCAAAATGGAACAGCAATTCCGGGAGGAATTGAACCGAGCCTGTCGCTATCAACGTCCCCTGTCGCTGCTTTGGATCGACGTGGATCATTTTAAATCGGTCAATGATCTGTTCGGTCACCAGGCGGGGGACGAGGTCCTGAAAAAACTGGGGCAACTGCTCGTTTCGGGCATCCGCTCGGTGGATTACGCGGCCCGTTACGGCGGAGAAGAGCTGGCCGTCATTCTACCGGAGATGGACGAAACAAGCGCCATGGATATGGCGGAGCGGTTGCGAAGCCTGGTGGAAAAGACCGCCTTTGTCATCGACGACGCCCTGGAGGTCACGATCACCATCAGTGTGGGTGTGGCCTCCTATCCGACCCATGGCGCGACACAGGACGCTTTGCTCCGTGCCGCGGACCATGCCATGTATCGCGCTAAAGAAAATGGGCGAAACCGGGTATACATGTCGAGTTAATATGTCAGCGCGCTCAATGCAGCAATAACCTTGGCAAGGGAGGGATTACCCATGTCCGATGAAGCAACTATTGACACGCCATATGAACAAGTCCAGCTTGCACCGCTGGACTGTGAGTCTACACCCCACGTCTGTTTCCAAATGACAAAAGGCAAGATCACACGTAACGGCGCCACCCCCTGGTACACAACGCTCGGGTTGGGCACTCCCCCCCAGGAACTGAGATTCATGTTGGACACCGGTACGATAAACACCTGGATCACGGCCCGGAGTTGTGCGACACCCGCCTGTCAACAACACCGTTGTTTCGATCCCAATGTCTCGGCAAGCTTTCGCCCGGGTGATGAACCACCAACCAGCGTCTCTTTCGGTCCCTGGGGAAGCATGGGTGTGGTACTTGGGCATGACAGTTGCCAACTACCTTATGTCACTGTTGAAGGAACCCGCAGTATTACCTTGAACGACTCTTTGAGCCTCTATCTCAGTGTCTGCTACGAAGGAGCGCAGTTTGCCGCTCTCGCTTGTGACGGAGGCTTGGCGATTCCCGCCGTACCTTGTGAGAAACCCACGGCACTGCTGGAACAGCTTCAGCATCAGGGTTTCATAACGCATCCACTCGCGGCCTTTTACTTTGATCCTCTGCGTGGCGAAGGTCAGTGTCTTATGGGCGCTATCGACCAACATCGGTTTGAACTGTCCAGTTGCAACAGATTGCCGGTGATTTCCCTTAGCGGTGAACTGAGCTATCTCTGGAATGTGAACCTGGACCTGCTTGAAATCGCCGGTGCGCAAATAACGACGAACGGCTCCCTGACACTGGACACCGGTTCGTCCTGTTTCAAAGGCGGCAAAACCATCATTGCCCGAATGCTCGA
>JARRNW010000592.1:0-2376 GCA_037384565.1 Candidatus Thiodiazotropha sp. | reverse complement strand
TGTTGCGCCTGCGCTTCTGCCTTGAATCGTTTCTCTTCCGCCACCGCCACCGCCTTGCGCAGTGCTATCAACTCTTCGTTTGAGACATCGATCTGCTGGCGTTCCATCTCCAACAGCACCTCTCGCAATCCAGCGTTTTCGTGTTTGACGGCTGTCAGTTGCCGCTGACTCGACTCCAGCTGTTCGATTAACAACTGCTCTCTACTGCGCGCTTCGTCCATTTGTCGCGCCAACTGGTTTTGCAGGTCTTGGTATTTTTCGCTCAGAGTAGTGTTTTCACACTTCAGCTTGTTGATGAGCAGCTTTCCCAGTTTTCGCTCCGCTTGCGCAGAGACAACCGCCTGGCGCGGATTATCCTGTTTCTTGCTCGGCGTCCCCACAGGGGAGACACGACGCCTGACCAACCGCTGTTGAGGAATATCCATGCGCACCAAGTCGACCTGACGCACATGTGACTGACTGCCGTTCCTGGCTTTTTCATCCTGATTCGCGAACATTGAGCACATTATACAAAACCACTATCCAAACAAAATCCCGAACCCAAACTTGTTAGCGGACTCCTTCCTTTGGCCCGAACAACAACCGTCCCATTTCATGGCAAGCACCCAACATGGCGGCTTGCCATCATAGCACCACGCACCTGCCCCTCTCAAACGGGAGGGCGCCTCACAACAACCCGTCAGCGAATCCCTTTAGCGCCGGTTTGGTCTGAAAATTTCGTCAAACAGCAAGGGCCAGTCAGGCTGCTCCGGCGCGTCCAGTCATTGTGATGCAGGGTTACCTGAGAATTCGAAATCAGCTGGGTATAGTGGTGCTTACCGCCACATACCGCTTCGTTTTCACCTTTGAACTGATTCCAGCTCAGGGTCACGTTGTTACTGTCGTACATATCGATATGACCGTCACTGATCAGATTGAAGCGCAGATGATCGAGCCAGACATGGCTGGTACGGTTCATCGAAATCCCATCGCCCGCCTCGATCAAACCCGGATTGATATTCTCGATAGTGAGATTGCGGATAATGATGTTGCGTACATCCTGCAGATAGAGGTTCGCGCCGATCAGTTTGACATTGGGACCTATACCCTCCAGGGTCTTGTTCGACTTAACCCTAATGACCCGTTCATCCCGTGTGCGGTTGACCAGATCATTGTTGCTCTCGGAACCTAACTCCGTACAGGTTTGATCACCTACAGGTATCCGGTAAAACAGTTTATTCGGGTCGTCCGAGTAGTCGGGACAGTGAATTTCACAGGCCTGCTGGGTACGCGGCGTGGTACGGCAGTCAATCACGGTATTCTCCGGGATGCGCACGACGCTGGGATTACTGTTTGAAAGGGCGGACACCAATTCATCGCAACGGGTGACCGTGACCAACGAAGCATTACCGCCGCCCATGGTGGTGGCCAGGCCATCGTTACCGGCCTGGGCGGCGAATCCGATCAGACCAGCGGTATCGGTACCCGGTATCGACTTTGTCGGTGTCGCGCTGCCGGCATTCGAGTTGGCCATATCGCCATTAGCGTCTTGATATTTGATCCAGTACCAATAGGTGACCCCGTCACTTACGTCGGTGTCACGATAGCTTGTCGCGGAACCCGCAAGGATAGCGATGCGTCCCCTGCCTTGCGGATTGCTGTCGGTATCCCGCATGATCTGAATATTGCCCATCGCCCCCTCCGCGTTCCAGGAGAGATCGATAACTCCGTCCCCGCCCTGGGCGCTGAGGTTCATCGAAGTGGGTTTGATAGCGGCGGCGGCATCGCCGCATCCCATGTCCACCGGGTTCAAATACCAACGCTGATAGGGTGATGCGGTATCGCTCTGCTGATAAACATTACCGCCGTTGGCGGCATTGGCGACCGTCAGAGATCTGCCACTGTGCCGCGAAACGATATTGAATGCCCCCGTGGAGGAGCGCTTGAGCTGCCACTGCTGGTTGTTGCCACCGTGATAGTCCCATTGATGGATATTCGCACCATCGCTGCTCGACCATCCGGACACATCCACATAGCGGCCACTGTGCGCCACCGCCAGAGACCAGTACCCATTACCGAGGTCGGTCAGATAGAAATGCTGATTATCACTCCCCTGTTCGGTCCACTGAATGACATTGCCCCCATTCCCGGTTGCGGCGCCTTCAATGTCGAGGGCTTTACCGCTTCCATAGTTGACGATGCTGTAGAAATGGTCACTAACCGGATCAGAGGTGCAATTGTCCGCGACCGAAGCCTGAGAGAACACCAATGCGGGTACAAGTGCCAGGCCTGTCCATTTCAAATGTGTATTCATCACGTAAACCAATACCATTTGTTTAGCGAATTGAGAACGCAGCAAGCCTTTGCGCCCGCATTGGACACAGGGTCATACCGCCC
>JARRNW010000591.1:0-4253 GCA_037384565.1 Candidatus Thiodiazotropha sp. | reverse complement strand
TTTTGCGTGCAGGATTGGGGTGGGGTTTTGCTCTACAGACGTGGCGATTCGGGGTGGGAGGTCATGCACAGTCTCGAAGCGCGCTCGTACGTTCCAGGTGATATCTGGCTGAACGGTAATCTGACGCTTTCGGATGATGGGTACACGGTCGCAATTGGCAAGTCCGACGGATATAGCGTGGAAGGTGAATTCGGAGGGGTTTTAGTCGATAGCTATGTATTCAATGGAACCGTTGAAAATTCCTATTGGACCGGACCGACCCGGCTTGGAGCTTCGATTTCGGATTCCTACGACATGTTCGGCAACGCCGTGTCGATTTCCCGCGATGGCAACACGCTGGCGGTGGGTGCGGCGGGTGAAGACTCCGCTTCGCTTGAGAACGGAGGTGACGAGACGGATAACAGCGCGGAATCATCCGGAGCCGTTTACCTGTTTGAACGCCAGGGCGATGAGTGGCATTCGGTCGGATATCTGAAGGCAACGAATGCCGATGCAGGTGATTGGTTCGGCTACCGGGTGGCCTTGTCCGGGGATGGACAGTCCCTGGCCGTGACGGCTTTGTGGGAGTCTTCTCTCGCGCAAGGGATCAACGGCGACTTGGCGGACAACTCTGCCGAGATGCCTGCTGGCGCGGTCTACCTGTTCACCCGGGAGGGTGACGCATGGCTGCAACGAGCCTATGTCAAAGCGCCGAATACCCAAGGGGGCTACAGCTACGATCTGCAGCCGGAATGCCAGGCTACGGGTTGCCGGTTCAATTCGCACTTTGGACAGAGCCTGGCCATTTCCGATTCTGGTAGTACATTGGTAGTCGGCGCCCCTTACGAGAATCAGGCGCCCACCGGCGCCGTCTACCTGTACTGATTGGTTCTCTTGTCTGTGCTATTGGTTGCGGTTGACACTGCGGTATAGCTCTACGACCTCACCTAACTGGTGTGGGCCTAAATCCGAAGCCATGGCGGAGAAGCCGATGACGGGAACCCCGGTCCAGATACCAGAATCGCTACCGATACCTCCGCTGATCTCAGTTAAAGCCTTGCGGAGAACTCCTTTCGTGTGGCTTCCGGAAAAGCCGCGAGAGACGCCACTGTATCTCTCTTGATACGAGAAAATTAGGGTTGAAGCACCTCGATACTTCGGTCGTATTCTAAGTTGCGCGGAAAATGATATTGATTTTTGTGGGGAAATAATCCTCCATTAGTATGGATGTCCGAGTATTCGCTGGATTGCTTGAGCACATAATTGTGTCATAGGCGTAGGATGCGGTGAGCAGTGCGAACCGCATCAACAATAGAGTGCAGTGGTTCACAAACATCAATGATGCGGTTCGCACAGCTCACCACATCCTACGTCATATGCTCTTACCGCACGTTACGACTTTTCGTTTATGGGGCACATCAAACCCATTCTCCGACCTCTACCACACTATCCAGATGCCCATGTTTGCACTTTCTTAGAGTGGGTGTCCCAATAGTAATCAAAGAGCGTGAGCAGGCCCGTAGCCAGGGATTTCAAGGCGTCCGCTTGGGTCCCCGGGTCCTGCGCACCGAAACCGCGCCCTTGGCGGCCATCGCCGCGATTCAGGCACTTTGGGGCGATTTTCGGTAGCCAATTTATCCCGATCGGCTGCATCATGCAGCCAGAGGAGCATCACTTCTCAGAGTCGCATCACCTGACCGGACCATCAATCGGGTACAACACTATAAGTACCGAGGATAGGTCTATGATTGATGGTCTCACCAAAATTGATGCCCGCCGACAGACTTGGAATCGTTCCGCGCTGCACGGAAAAGCCGATCACAGGCACACCCGAGGCATTAATTGAACCACCACTTTCCTCCCGCACACCGCCGGGTGGCACGTTGTCAATGGCATCCATCAACATCTTCCATGGGCCAAAATTCTTCCCGATCATAAGCCACTGAGATGCTGACAATATGCTGGTCCTGATCGAGAAAACAGGTGTCAGCGCCTTCCGTCGCGGCAGTCGTAGGCTGGACTTTACCCACGGTTTCCGCGCCGTCGCCACTGCAGTCGTTGCTGAACTTTCCGTTGTAGATTCCATGCTTGCGCATCGGAAAGGTGATCACCCAATCAGTCGCACCCTCATAGACCGGATCAATAAAGAAGTCGTTCACGATCCCAACAGCCATCAGGGAGTGAGCCACCGGCCAGGGATTGGTGCCACTGGCCGGTGTCTGGTTGTCACCGTCGTTGAGCGTGGCGTCAACCGTGTAGCCCCAGGGCACACTGGTCGTGACGGTGCCATCATCATAGGCGACTACACTGGTATTGACCGAACCGGAAGCCAGGGAAGGCAGTAGGAAATGATCCGCGTCATTCGGCAGCCAGTGCTGGGCTTCCGTGGTGTAGTTCTCGATCGCGGTCGCTTCATTGACGAAGGCGCTGCCGTCAACCATGTTCAGATAGATGGCGTGGCCGTAGAGACCACCGGAAGGCGGCATCAGGTACTCGTTACCAGCGGCAGCGGTATCATAATCGTAGGGTGCGCTTGCGTCCGCATAACCTCCCCGGCCGTTGCTGTCGGCAGCAGGGCTGGCGTTGCCTTTCCAGTTGCTTGGAGATGCAGAGCCCGTTCCACCGAAAATAGCAGTAGGACTACCGACACCAGCACCTGTGGTCCACCCCATCGTGATAACATCGCAGTTGCCTGGAACACCGGTAGCATCGTGCTTTAGGCCTGCCCAAACCTGCATGTCGCTCGCATCGCCAACGGAGGCGTTGCCGGTCATATCAGCATACAGCTCTCCCGGAATGTTACCGACCGCGATGACCTCGACATAGCCCTCCCGGACATCCGCCTGCTCAACATTGATATAAGCCGTTCTCAAATTCAGGCCCGTGGTACTCAGGGTTCCAAGCGGGGTTGCCTGATCGTACATCGGCAGGGTGCAGGTCTTGTCATCGCTGATGAGATTGGCGTTACCGGCTACGTTGCGCACCACACCCGTCCAGACATCATAAGGGGACATATAAATATTGAAATCAAGCACGTCCTGGGAATGGCCGCTCTCATGAAAACGGATCCTTACGATCTTGTACGCATCCTGAGTATTGGTGATGTGCAGATTGGTCTGGAAGTGGTTGTTGACGGTGTAGTAGGGATAGATGAGCACCTGTCCCATGCCGCGCAGATTGAGGTGTGTCGCCTGAGCTCCGGTGGCCATAACCACCAATATGACTGCAGCGAGCCGGTTCATCTTAAACCCCATTATTCTCTCCTTGACTAACTCACAAACCAGACCGTATACATTGGCCTGCGAACAAGACTCAAATCAAAGCCCACCTTGCAGTTCCAGAGATTCTATCATATTTGTCGGCTCAGCGACCAGGGGGGTATAACGCCCAAGTATCAACCCAGATTTTTGTATAAGTATCCGGTTCTGACCGAATCCATCAACGTCGCCGGCCTTCACGTCGCTGCTTCATGCGGTCCGGTACCACACGGATCAGGCTGTCCTCGAAATAACCCAACTTATCGACGCTCGCCGTTCGTTGGCTGTTCATCGGCCAGCTTGGCTTTGTTGCCTCTGCCCCGCTTTGCTGATGCCACCAAATAGCACAGATCGTTACCACGATGATGACGCAAAGCACCGGCACTCGAGATCGTTCGTGTACGATCGCCTTGAGTGCCGGTGAGATCAAAAAGCTATTTTCTTAAAGAGCTATCCCATTTTTTCTAATGGGATTGCCCAGCAAACGGTTCAGATCGTGGCTCGCTTCGCTCGCACGATCTAACCTTATTCGTTAGGCATGCCTTCTCTTACGTGCTGGCTTTCTAAATTCTGACGCCGTAAATTTTTCTTTTGGGGGTTTAGTTTCAATTTTCTCTCTAAATGGACTACCCATATCATTATGGAATCTGTAGCCAGACTCAAAAAATGGTTTCAATTTTTCCCATGCCTTTATATCTTTTTCCTTCGGAGCCTTGAAAGCTGATCCAGCTTCATACATAGCGGAACCACATTCAGGACGTTGCTTGGACACCCAAGCTAACCGTTGCACCAAGCTGGTAAATCTGTCAACCTTCAACGCATATTTACTTATCTTTCGATATCAAGGAGTGATGTCATGCCAAAACCAAGGAAGGCGTTGATTTCCCTAGACGACACCGCCTACTACCACTGCATGAGCCGTTGCGTGCGACGGGCTTTTCTCTGCGGTACGGACCCTTTCACCCACCAAAGCTATGACCATCGACGTCAATGGATACTGGATAGGCTCAAAGAACT
>JARRNW010000590.1:0-2754 GCA_037384565.1 Candidatus Thiodiazotropha sp. | reverse complement strand
ACCCGCATCACCATGGGGGTCGCCCACTGGTTGCAGAACGATGGCTGGATGCTGGCCGTTGCGGTGATTCTGCTGATGGCCTATTTCAAATGGCAGCTCAGCGATCCAATCCGCGCCAAGCGTTGGCATGGGCGGCTGCTGAGCGTTGCCCTGGTTGGACCGATCATTAAACAGGTGGAAGCCGCCCGGTTCTGCCGCACCCTGGGCACCCTGCTGGAAAACGGGGTGCCCATGCTCAAGGCGGTCGCCATCGTCAAGGAGACCATCAGCAACCGGGTGATCGCGGATGGCATGGATCAAGTAATCGCGAATCTGAAATCCGGCCATCGATTGGCTGATCCCCTCATCGAGCATGCACAATTTCCTGAATATACGCCCTACAGATGATTCGGGTCGGTGAGGAATCCGGACAACTGGAGGGCATGTTGATGCAGACCGCGGATATTCTTGATCAGGAGACGCAAACCCTGATCAAACGGGGACTCAGTCTGGTCGAGCCAGTGATGATCCTGGTGCTGGGTCTGATCATTGCCGGAGTGGTGATGTCGATTCTGGTGGCGATCCTCGGAGTCAATGCCCTGGTGGCGCTATGATCCGGCTTTTTCGTTTTCACGGCATACCGGGGAATGACGGCTTCACCCTGATCGAGATGATGCTGGTACTGGTGATTCTCGGCATGATCTATGCCTTGGCGCCCCCCCTGTTTAACAAAGCTTTTCCCGCCTTGAAACTCAAAGCCGTCACCCGGGATCTGGTGCAGGAGATCCGTTATGTACAGCAGAATGCGATCACCACCGGCCTGCCTACCACGATGCATTTCGAGCTGTCTGGCGATCGATATCAGAGTGCGCAAATCAATGCCGGAGCGCTACGCCAGTTACCGGAAGGGCTGCATTTTTTTCACCCACCCGGAGACCCGTCCCGGCAGATTCTTGAGTTGCGTTTCTACCCGGATGGCAGCGCCAGCGGTGGTGAGATCCGGATTGAAGCCGGTGCTCGCGGATATACGATTCAGGTGGATTGGTTGACCAGTCAGGTCGAAATCCTATCGCAGAAGTCGCAGGCTGAGTATGCATCGTCATTCGAAATCTAAGGGCATGACCCTGATCGAGGTCCTGGTGGCTTTCGTGATTCTCGCTATGACCATGAGTGTGGTGTTGCGTATCAATTCGGGGGCGATACGCAATCATCAGGTCGCCTCGGGATACCTGAAGGCGGTCTCCATCGCCGAAGCGCGGATGCAACAGATGGGTGTTGAAATCACGGCTGCCGAAGCACACCGGGAAGGGGAGGAATCGGGGGGCTACCGTTGGCGCTATGAACGCCACCCCAGCACGAACGGCTGGGAGGAAAAGCACCTGGCGATCCCGGCCACCCCCTATGAAGAGCGACTCGAGATCCTTTGGGATTCCGCCTCAGGGGCGCGAAGTCTCATTTTTACCCGGCAGGGAAACGTCTATGGCCGAAGTTGAACAGGGAAAGCGGCGTCATCCGTCCCAGGCCGGTTTTACACTGCTGGAGATTCTCATTGCCCTGTTGATCCTGGCGACGATCATCACCTCGGCGGTTTCGATGCTGTTCATCAATCTCAAGGGTTGGGATCGGCTGGTTGCTCACAGTGATCGTCAGGTTGCACAACAACGAAGCATGACTCGGGTCGAAAAGACCCTTGCACAAATCCTCCCGGTCACCTGGCAGACCCCAAAGGGCCGGCAGCTGGCCTTCATCGGCGAATCGAATCTGTTGCAATTCCTCGCGCCGGCACCACAACCCTACACAGCGGGAGGACTGTTCGAATATCGCTTATCGGTGGAACAGGACAGCGTTGAGGGTACCCGCCTGGTGTTGATGTATCGTCCCTATCAGCCCCAGGACCGGCATTTCACGCTTCCGGAGCAGGGAGGGCGGCGAGTGCTGATGAGCGGACTCGAAGAGGTACGGTTTCAATACTATGGACAACTGCAAGGTTCGAAGAACCCCGTCTGGAGTGAACTCTGGGTGGAGGGCACCCGGGACTATCCGCAGTTGATCGGGATTCAGGCTGTCGGCGAGGGTGCCACGCAACAACGTTACATTGCCCTGCGGCATTGGCATACCGGGATCTGACATGATACGCGGCGCTTCACAGACACGACAATCCGGTCTGGCGCTGGTTCTGGTGCTGTGGCTGATTGCGCTGATGACGGTTGTCGCCGCCAGTTTCGCAACCCAATCCAAGGTTGAAAGCCGACTCGCCCACAATTCGGTGCAGGCGCTCAAGGCAAGGTATCTGGCCGAGTCCGGCTTCGCCCGGGCGATCCGGGAACTGCTGGTCACGGATCCGGCACAACGCTGGGAATTCGATGGCCGGGTCTACCCCTTGGAGGATGATTTCGCGGTCACCCGCATCACCATCCGTCCGGCTTCCGGACTGGTCAACCTCAATCAGGCCCCTCGTGACGTACTGATCAAACTGTTCGCCCTGATCAGTGACGAACCCCAGGAACGGGAAGCGCTTGCGGACCGTCTCGCGGACTGGCGCGACGGGGATGACCTGCGTCGCGTGGCCGGGGCAGAGGACGTGGACTATCGGGCCGCCGGCTACACCTACGCCACCGCCGGCCGTGACCTGAACAGTGTGGATGAACTCGCCTATGTCATGGGGCTCGATGCCGCCCGGGTGGCGCGCCTGCGTCCCTTTGTCACACTCTATTCCAGCAGCGGGCAGGTCGATCCGCGCTTTGCTCCGGACGAATTACAGGAACTTCTGCAACC
>JARRNW010000589.1:0-3365 GCA_037384565.1 Candidatus Thiodiazotropha sp. | reverse complement strand
TTGGGTTTCGATTACCCCGCCCTCTGCCAAATTACCAGAGAGTGAACCGGACTCGGTACCGGTGCCCTCTGCCAAATACCGTGTACTGCTTGATGTGGAAGACAGCTGACGTGACGTGCGTCGGGCACACTCAGGCTGGCGACCAGCTGAATTCGAGGACATGGCCGAGTGGTCTAAGGCGCCTGATTGCAAACCAGGTTTTCGTCAGTTCGAATCTGACTGTCCACTCCAATCCCATTGCTGCGGTAGCTCAGTCGGTAGAGCGCATCCTTGGTAAGGATGAGGTCGGCGGATCATAACCGCCTCGCAGCTCCAGTTTCAATTTACGCTTCGTAGCTCAGCCAGGCAGAGCAGACGACCGATAATCGTCAGGTCAGTGGTTCGATTCCACTCGAAGCGACCAGATGCCTCCCGCTAGCCAAACCGGATAAGGCAGCGGATTTCTACTCCGCCGATTTGAGGGTTCGAATCCTTCTCAGGGCGCCAGTCACACTTTCATTGGTCGTTCGTCTAACGGCAGGACACCGGACTTTGACTCCGGGTGAAATGGTTCGAATCCATTACGACCAGCCAACTTCCGGTTCCGTAGCAAAGCGGTAATGCACTCCTTGGTTCAAACCCAACCGGAACCACCAATCGCGGGCCTGTAGCTCAGTGGTCAGAGCAGCTGCCTCATAAGCAGTTGGTCGCCGGTTCGAATCTCGGCCGGGCCCACCATTTTCGAAAGGCGATTAGCTCAGCCGGGAGAGCGCTTCTGTTACAAGGAAGAGGTCATCCGTTCGATCCGGATATCGCCTACCAGTTTCTTGCGGGTGTAGCTCAATGGCAGAGCGGCAGCCTTCCAAGCTGATGATTCGAGTTCAATTCTCGGGACCCGCTCCATTTTATGCCCAGGTAATGAAATTGCGATACGTGCCTGTTTCAAACACAGGATTTTACGAGTTGGAATCTCGTCCTGGGTACCGTTTTGGGGATATGGCGGTGAGGGTTCGAATCCCTCCCCCGGTACCATTCAAAGCGTAGGTGGTGGAATAGGTCTACACGCCAGCTTGAGGGGCTGGTGAGCCTGATGGCTCTTGCGGGTTCGAGTCCCGCCCTACGTACCATCAATGCCGACTTCTCATAGTAGTCTATTGAGGTCGCCTTGTAAGCGATATTTTCGTCGGTTCGACTCCGACAGTCGGCTCCAATCCCATTATCCCTGAAGATCAACTGGAGAGATCGTTGGCCTGCGATGCCAGAGGTTGGCAGTTCGAGTCTGCCCAGGGATGCCAGCAGAGATTTCAGCATTCCGGATTGTTGAAGATCGCAATGGATCAACCAACAATAGAGGAGATATTGGCATGCTGGGGCTCCAGGCCAAAACGGCGGTTCTGGCTTTGGATAAGGCCGGAAATCCAAGTTCATGGGTGAGCGTACAAACGGCCATTCATCTGTTGGCGACCGATCGTGTCATCGCACCGCTGGGTGAAGAATCCCGCGTGTTCTACGGTGGTACGAACCGTGTATCCGGCCTACGTTCGAGTATTGTGGTCTCTTCGATCCTGCTGACAAAGGCAAAGGTCGTGCCGCGACTCTGGACCGCGGAGTATGTCCCGCCGTTGACCAATCGGGCCTTGTTTGAACGCGACTCGAATACCTGCCAGTACTGTGGGAAATCGTTTTCACCCAGACACCTGACGAGAGACCATGTTATCCCGCGCAGTCGTGGTGGTAAGGATGTGTGGACCAACGTTGTGGCCGCGTGCTTTGCTTGCAACAGTATCCACAAGCGCAACAAGACTCCGCAGGAGTGGGGTGTTGAGCTGCTGTCGGTTCCGTACGCACCCTGTTACGCCGAGCATTTGCTGCTGCAGGGCAGGAACATCCTGGCCGATCAAGCCGCATTCATCCTGGCTCGAGTTCGACGCAGGCAGTAAGCCCACCGCTGTTGGTGAGCGAGAGCTTGTAGCTCAGGATCGATCGCGAGGGCGAGCGATTCCCGCCAGACAGTCTGTCGTGGCTGGCACCAAAGGGATGGTAAAGAAGTCATCCGATCGGGGCGTCGAGTCATCTTAGGAACCGATGCCGACGCCCGACTCGAGCTTGCGATACTGGGGTACAGGGCCGGTAAGCAGGACGCAGGGGATGCCGATGTCATTGAAATAGAGGCATATGACAGGGTAGGGTGACTATGCCTCGACAGCAGGTTATTTTGCTAAGTGCTTTCCTCCATCATAAGTAACATACAATGGAGAAAAGCAATGAGACGAAAGAGACGTACCCATGCGCCTGAGTCTAAGTAAAAGATAGCCCTGGCGGTAACTTATGAATTCGCATCCTGTCACTTTTCAATACTGTCTAGGTTGGCCTGATCGGATACAAATGCGTCAATAGATTTCCAAATGACTTTTCCAATAATCGCTAACCCTATAAACACCCCCAGCAGGCTATAAAACAGCGTATCTTTCAGGGCTGTTAACAAGGCTTTGTCCGAGATGGCGTCACTTGGTGTGAAATACACTACGATCAGCAGGGGTGCAAGATAGAGCATCAGTTGGGTGAAAATCACCCAAAATGCAGCTCGTTTTTCTGTCCCGCATGTCTCGATCAGCACATCCATCAATAAACCCTTAAGCCGGTAGGTGATCACCAAGCTTATAGAAAGACAAATTACGATCTCAATGGAAAATAGTGCCAGCGTGTTCATGATGAATATCCTCTTATTTGTATATAACAGTAATTTCTGTACATACAGAAATTAGTGTATTACTCTTAAGTCGTCAAGGTTTTTTAAAAAATTGATCGCGATTTTCATAAAAATCAGGGATCAACTACTAGTATGGACTGTCAACTGATTTTTAGGTTTAAAGGCGGGGCACGCCCGGTTAGCTTGAATAGATACTTCGCTTGCTGAGGGGGTTTAATACCTTTGTGATCGCAACTACGGTTGACCCGAATGTCACTTACTTAAGGCAAAGCGCTCGGTTTTCGTCATTCCGGCGTATGCCGGAAGAGTGGTGCATGGATGCACCGTTTACGGACCTAAGGATGGCGCCTTCTGGATCCCGGCATGCGCCGGGATGACGGTGGTTTTTTTGACTTAAGTAAGACCACGTTAACCCAGTCATTGCGTAATGTAATGGAAGGATAAGGAGTAGCCTGGATGAAGCGACGCGAAATCCAGGGAAACCCTCCATCGATATCGTCCGGGTGATGCTGGTGGGGGATTGGGAGCGATCTGAGACTAATACAGGAAATTGACGCCGGATCAGTCAGGGGAGGCAGAGTTGGCAAGCCTACAGCAACGGCATGTAGAGGAGGAGGGTTGACAAAAAATGTTCATTTTTAATGCTAAATTTGTACATATTCATTGTGTACAAATT
>JARRNW010000588.1:0-2402 GCA_037384565.1 Candidatus Thiodiazotropha sp. | reverse complement strand
CGGAGTTGAGGGCGATCAGGTCGGCACTGTCTCCTTCCATCAGGATCTCGACCAGGTCGGATTCGGGATAGTCACTCGCCCGGCAGTTGGAGTTCTGCAGCGCCTCATAGATGCAAATTTCCGGTTCAGCCTCGACGTAGGTGATGCACTTGCAGTTCTCGCAGACCTGTCCGGAGAGGCACATGGTCAGGTCATCGCCGTCGCACTGCTCGCCTTGCTCGACGACTCCGTTCCCGCACATGCCCATCATGGTGATGCATTTACAGTTTTCACACACCTGGCCGGAGAGACACATGGTGAGGTCGTCGCCGTCGCACTGCTCGCCAGAGTCGACGACGCCGTTGCCGCATTGATCCAGGTAGGTGATGCATTTGCAGTTCTCGCACACCTGACCCTCGAGGCACATGGTGAGGTCATTGCCGTCGCACTGCTCGCCAGAGTCGACGACGCCGTTGCCACAGATGGGAGCTTCTTGCGGGGTTTGTGGCTCGTAAAAGGGCAGGGCGGTGAATATGACCGCGGCAATCACGCCGCCGGTCAACCCGCCGATGGGGATGCTCCATGCGGGCATGCCGGGTCGCCTGCGGCGGATGCGCCAGGCGATGAACGCGAAGACCACGATGATGAAGACCCAAATGGGATAGAGAAAGATATCGGGCGGTTTGACAAAGCACTTGGCGGTGGCGTTTTGTGAGAATTCCGAAGTATTTCCTAAGCTATCCGTCGCTGTTGCGGTGATCATGAAGCAATAGCCAGGACTGCTGATAGGGATGCTGAAGGTGTCGTCTGTCTCGGTGGTGTAGCCTTCAGCGAGAAACACTTTCCCCTCGCCATAACCAGAGGGGTCGGGCTCGGCGCGGAAAATCTCGATCTTGCATGAATACCACGCTATGCCTTCGATCGTCGAGTCCTGAGGGGAGGTGATTTGTGGAGGTTGGATATTGCCATTGTGTCCAGGCATGATTGTGATACCCAGCCCACCATTGTTGTAAATACTATTTTGTGTGAATGTATTCTGAGTTAAATAACCATAGTAGGGAATAGCGCTATTGAGGTAGATGCCGTCCTGGCCGTTATCCGCAATCGTGTTTTTCGCGACGAGATTACCGCTGGCACCATCGGCGATATTTACGCCATGACCGGCATTTCCCATGATCAGATTTCCCTCGCCCGGGGAGGTCCCGCCAATCACGACGCCATCCGCTGAAGATACAATGCCCTGCGCCTGGTTCGGTATCATCACGGAACCGCTTATATCGGTGCCGATCTTGTTACCCTGGATCACGGCGTTCTGCCCGCCCTGTTCTACAGCAATCCCCCAACGTTCGTTACCGGAGATCACATTGCTGTGCTGGGGTAGGCTGCCGCCGATCCAGGCATTCGCTCCTTGTATGGAAACCCCGTAGTAGTTCGGTAAAGGCGCAGTGCCTGTGGCGTCGACCCCAATCAGGTTGCCGTGGATCTGGTTGTCAGCCGATTGGGAGAGAATGGCAATGATCTCGTTAGCAGAGATTAGATTGCCCTCCCCGGGGCCTACTCCCCCGATATCGGCACTTAGAGCACCTGAATCAAGTACGATGCCGTAGTCGTTATAGACTGGCGTGACTCCGTCAGCTGCAGGGCCGATGATGTTGCCCCGGATTTCGGTGCTCGAGCCGTCGCTGTAAACACCAATGCCATTGCCGGAGATCACGTTCCCAATAACGCTGTTGTGCGCGCCGTAGATACGCACGCCTACGGCGTTCTGCAGCGCTCCCGAGCCGATCCGGTTTTCCTGAATCAGATTTCCGCTTCCGGCTGCGAGGATTGCGCTTCCAATCGGATCATGAAAATCAAAAACTTGTTCTGGTGGGAAAGTACCAAAGCCATTCAGGCTCAATCCACGAATGATGTTGTCATTGGACTGAAGATCAAGCCCAACCTCGATCCCGGGCATACCATCCTGGATGCCAAAGACCGGCGACCCGGCGTAATCTGGTTCCGTGGTGCCGTCGATGGTCGTAGCGTCGTCGGTCAGGGCAGGAAGCGGAGAGGTGAGATAGATGATGGTGTTGGATCCTCCGGATCCTGGAAGATCGAAGTGGATCTCGTCCGGGCCGCTGTTGGCGTTGGCGGCGTTGATCGCCTCGCGCAGCGAGCAGTGGTTTGAGTCGCACTGCCCGTCGTCGAGGTCGTCGTAGGTGTTAACAACGAAGGTGCTGGCCTCCGCGGGCAGCGGTAAGGCGAACAAGCCTGTCATTCCCAATAGTAATAATGCATACAGACCATGACGAATTCGTTGGGGTTTCATACGGTCCCTCCCATTCTGACGCGATCCCTGGCAAATGGCAAAATAAGAGCTTCGTCGGTCCGGTTCGTGGAAGTGTGGATGCACAACCGAATCGAGGCGAAGGTATCGTTTG
>JARRNW010000587.1:0-2407 GCA_037384565.1 Candidatus Thiodiazotropha sp. | reverse complement strand
TGCGCAGACCCGGAGGCCGAGCCCTTAACATAGGGGTGAAGGCAGCATGTATGGGCGAAAGTGTCTGACACGCTCATCCACTCTGGCGGGGTGATAGCAACAGCATGGTAGCAAGGACAAACCGAGCAACTGGAGAAGCCCTCCTCGTCCCATGAAGAAATTTCTGGAGCAAGGTAGGTTCTATAACCGTGAACAGCGGGAAGTGAGCCGAAAGGCGAGAGGGTGGCGGATGGGTTCGTAAGAGCGATGAACCGGGGTAACGCCCGGGGAGCAAAGGAACCCAGCTGTTGGCCATCTTCTGACATCACCGGGAGGCAGGGGCGGGATGACAAAGACGTCCATCAGTCTGCAAGACCTGAGAAAGAAGATATACCTGAAGGCGAAGGCCGACAAACCATGGCGGTTTTGGGGGCTGTACACGCATGTCTGCAAGATGGAGACGCTAATTTGGGCGTTTAACGATTCGAAATATAACAAAGGCACCGCGGGAATCGATGGCGTAACGTTTAAAGACATCGAAAAGGCCGGATTGGCATCCTTTCTTGAGCAGATACAAAGTGAGCTGGTCTCCGAAACATACCGTCCCAAGCGCAATCGGAAGGTGGAGATACCCAAAGGCCCTAACCAAGTCAGGGTTTTAGGGATACCCTGCATCCGAGATCGTGTTGTCCAAGGGGCGCTCAAACTCATCCTGGAGCCGATCTTTGAAGCTGACTTCCAACCCGGTTCCTATGGCTATCGTCCAAAGCGCACCGCTCATGCGGCCGTAGATCGTGTAGCGCAAGCCGTCGTACAAAATAAAACCCGAGTCATCGATTTAGACCTCAAGGCCTATTTCGACAATGTTCGGCACGATATTGTCTTGAGCAAGGTAGCCGAACGAGTCAACGATGAGAGGGTAATGCGACTGCTGAAACTGATCCTGAAGGCCAGCGGCAAGCGGGGCGCTCCACAGGGTGGTGTAATTTCGCCACTGCTCAGCAACATCTACCTCAATGAGGTAGACCAAATGCTGGAGCGGGCCAAGCAGGTTACCCGTAATGGCCGCTACACTCGTATTGAGTATGCACGGTTTGCTGATGACTTGGTGGTCTTGGTGGATGGCTTCTGGAAGTGGGATTGGCTTTTCAAGGCGGCATATAAGCGGCTGAGGCAGGAGTTTGAAAAGCTCGATGTTCAGATGAATCAAGACAAAACCCGGCTGGTGGACCTAACCCGGGATGGAACCTTCAGTTTTCTGGGGTTCGATTACAGACGTGTGAAAACTCGTCGGGGTGTGTGGGGCGTAAGGACAACCCCCCGGATGAAGGCGCGAACGGCTTTGTTGCGAAAACTAAAGGATGTGTTCCGCCGTTATCGATCACAACCAGTGGATCGGATTGTTCACCTGATCAACCCGATTCTCAGAGGGTGGGTCAACTACTTTCGTATCGGGCACTCCAGCAAGTGCTTTGGATACGTCAAAGACTGGGTGGCGAAAAAGATCAGACGCCATCTGATGCATGCGAGGAAACGCCGTGGCTTCGGCTGGAACAGATGGAGTAGGGGCTGGCTGTATGAAACTCTGGGTTTGTATAACGATTACGGAGTTAGATACTACAGCGCCTGAAAGTGCTGCCAGTTCGATAGGTCCCATAAACCGTCAGGAGAAGTTAACAGAGAAAGCGTAGTGCGGGAAATCTGCATGCTGCGTTTGTCGAGGCGGGAACTGGAAACGGACCCACAGGGCACCGCGCCAGTTCTCGACCCTACTGAATTGGGCCTTACAACTGCAGGGCCACCACGATGGTATTGTCCGGGCCACTGCCGTTCGGATAGATGATGGGTCGGTCATAGCGGTGATCATAGTCGGAAGCTTCATCACCATGATCGCGCTTGAAATGGAGGGTGAGCGTGTAGTTACCCGGCTGCCAGGTTGCCCCCTCCGCTGGGAAGAGGATGATTTGGGTCCCATCGGACAGTGCAATCTTGCGATGAAACACTTCCCCGCCGTGATCTATGGTGATGGAAGTTCTCCCGACGAACCGGTCGAACTGGGTTGCCGCGAATCTGGGCTGGAGATCTTCGGGATGTCTCAGCCAAATCGCCACGGGTTGGCTGGTGGCATCATTACGCAGTATGAATACCTCCAATTGCCCGCCGAGCGGCTGGTAGGCTAAGCCGGATTTCAGCATCTCGGCCGTTTGACGGAACTGCTCGTCCATGGCGGCCTGCGCCTGGCGCAATGACAGTCGCAGCGACTCGAGCGCTTCACGATCAATTATTTTTTCCCGGTAATCGACCAGCCCTTGCTCAAATCGCAGCCTGTAGTTGGCGTAAGATTCTGACAATGTGCCATCGACCTCTGGGCCAGTGGCGCCGTCCATGGGTAGAGTGACAGGTGCGAGGTCTGGAGAAGCGCCCTCGC
>JARRNW010000586.1:0-2423 GCA_037384565.1 Candidatus Thiodiazotropha sp. | reverse complement strand
ATTCAGTACTTTTGACACGGTCTCACTGGCGGGCATGGTCTATGGCCAGACCGTTCTGGCCCGGGCCGCTCAAGCCGCGGGGCTGGCCTGGGATGGCACTCAGGCCCATTCCGCCATCTACGATACGGAACAGACCGCGGCGCTGTTCTGTACGATTATCAACCGATGGCAAAAACTCTCGGGTGACAGAAGCTGGGCCGAATCCTGAATTCCTCGAACTCCCGGTTCGGCCCGGCTTGGATCAGTTATTCTGGATCACGATATTGGGGAACTTGGCCGCATAGTCCTTTGCCTGTAACGACAGCTTGGCCGCCGTCTTGCGGGCGATTTCCCGGTAGATCTGGGAAATCCGCGCGTCCGGTTCGGCCACAACCGTGGGTTTGCCGCCATCGGTCTCTTCCCGGATCCGGATATCCAGAGGCAGGGCCCCCAGCAAGTCTACGTGATATTGGCTGGCCATGGAGGAGCCGCCACCCTGACCGAAGATATGCTCTTCGTGACCGCATTTCGAGCAGATATGGGTGCTCATGTTCTCCACGATACCCAGCACCGGCACCTCGACCTTTTCAAACATCTTGAGGCCCTTACGGGCATCCAGCAGGGCGATATCCTGGGGTGTTGTTACGATCACAGCGCCGGAGACCGGGACTTTCTGGGCCAGGGTCAGTTGCGTGTCACCGGTACCCGGGGGCAGATCCACGACCAGGTAATCCAGATCATCCCAATTGGTGTCGTTAAGCAGTTGTTCGAGCGCCTGGGTGACCATAGGGCCACGCCAGATCATCGGGGTCTCCTCATCGATCAGGAAACCGATAGACATGGCCTGCAGGCCATATCCGGTCATGGGCTCCAGGGTCTTGCCATCCTTGGATTCCGGCTTACCGGTGATACCCAGCATGCGGGGCTGGGAAGGGCCGTAGATATCCGCATCCAGAACGCCCACCTTGGCACCCTCTTCAGCCAGGGCCAGGGCCAGGTTCACTGCGGTGGTGGATTTACCCACGCCACCCTTTCCGGAGGCCACTGCGATGATGTTTTTGATGTTGTCGATCGGTTTCAGGGCCTTTTGCACCGAGTGGGCCACGATCCTGAAGGTCACGTTAGTCTCTACGGATGCCACTCCGGGGAGTGCCTTGATGCGCTCATTCAGCGCCGACTCGATATCATTGAGACACCCTTTGGCGGGGAAACCGAGTTCGATCGCGACCTTGACCTTGTCCCCTTCGATCTCGACGCCTTTTACAGCCTTGGCTGTAACCAGATCCTTGTTGAGATGGGGCTCGACATAGCCTTTAATCGCCTCTTGTACGGATTCTTGTGTCAAATCTGACATCGTCTATTACTCCTGATGCAGCCCAAAACACGGGGCTGGTCATGTTACCGAAATCACTGGCGGGGGATTCTACACGAAAAACACCCGAATATACCAAGCATTTTCCTGGGTTATGGGATTTTGGAGTACCGGAGTTACGCCGATTCAGCGGGACTTAGCCGACTACCGGCCGTTTCGTACCAGCTCGGACAGGATATCACCAGGCAGTGATCCTTTCGCCATGAACGTGTAGTGTCCTATGCTGCAGCAGGAAATCAGCGTGCCGAGAAGCCGTTCTATGCAAGGCGTCCTGCGCAGGGAATGGCGCGCCTTTGCCTGCGAACCCCGCATTGCCTCGGGAAATTTGGGGGGCTTCTGACTTTACCTGCTGAAGTATAGGACACTACACGAACATAGACAGCACCCGCCTTCACCCTCGGAGGAAGGTGGGTACGGCGGGATGCTATCTATCTTCGGACAAACGAATCACCGATGCGGAGATTCAAACGACCTGCTTTTTGAAGGACCCATCTTCTCCCTGATCAAGGTCGAAGCCGGCCAGATAGTGACTAATCAGATGCTCCATCAGCGGTAGCACCGAGCTTTGCCCCTCATCCTGCAGTTGATAATTGATTCTCAGGATAGCAATACCATGGACACTGCTCCAGAGCGCCCGTGCCGCCAGGGCAACCTCATCCTGAGACATGCGATTCAGGGTCAAGGCGGACAGTTGGCGCTCAACCAGGGCATAGACCCGATCCACTTTGTCTTCATAAATCTCTTTCAGCAGACCTTCACCCTCAGGCTGGTGCTCAAACACCATACGCCAGCGATGGGCGTGCTGTGAAGCGTACTCGATATAGGCCGCCCCCAGGTCATAGAGGCAGTCCTGAGGATGACGACAATCCGTGAGTGACTCCTTCAACGCGATATAGAGTTGGTCGAGGGTTCGACCATTGACCCGTTGAATCATCTCATCCAAATTTTTGAAAACGAAATATAGGCTGCCCACTGTGTAGCCAATGGCGGTTGCCACTTTGCGCGCCGACAACCCGTTGTAACCCTGGGTTTCGATCAAATTTTCGGCGGCTTCCAACGCCATGTTTTCGAT
>JARRNW010000585.1:0-3543 GCA_037384565.1 Candidatus Thiodiazotropha sp. | reverse complement strand
CCATTCGGGCTTTATAAAGGGGCATCTTTAATGTTGTTTTTATTCAGTTATTTAAAAGGTATTTCTCATGTCAGATCAAAGTAACGGTGAACATAGATCACAGGCTGAACCGAGCCGATGGGAGCGTGAGTTACTGAACCAAATGGTGATGGCAACCGTGGCCGAGAACCGGCGTGGCCGCCGTTGGGGTATCTTCTTCAAACTGCTGACCTTTGGATATCTGTTTCTGGTACTTGGGTTATTTCTTTTCTCGGACAAATGGCAGGATGCCCAGGTGAGTACAAAGGATCACACCGCCCTGATCAATGTGGAAGGTGTGATTGCATCCGATACCAAGGCGAGCGCCGACAAGGTGGTAGGGGGGTTGCGCAAAGCTTTCGAGGATAAGAAAACCAAGGCTGTGATCCTGCGCATGAACACTCCCGGTGGCAGCCCGGTGCAGTCGCGCTACATCAACCGGGAAATCGGACGACTCAGGGAGAAATATCCGGACATCCCGGTGTACGCGGTGATTTCGGACATCTGCGCCTCAGGGGGGTACTACATCGCCGCCGCGGCGGACAAGATCTATGCCGATGAAGGCAGTCTGGTGGGTTCCATCGGGGTACTGATCAACGGATTCGGCTTTGTCGAGGGTATGAAAGAGTTGGGTATCGAACGCCGCTTGCTCACCGCGGGAGAGCACAAGGGTATGCTCGATCCCTTCTCACCCCTGCGTGATTCGGATCGAGAGCATGTAGAGCAGATGCTCGAACAGCTGCATCAACAGTTCATCAGTGTGGTGAAGGAAGGACGGGGTGAGCGACTTAAGGATGCTCAGCACCCGGAGATCTTCAGTGGTCTTTTCTGGAGTGGTGAAGAGGCCAGGAAACTGGGATTGGTCGACGATTTCGGCAGCAGCAGTTACGTGGCACGGGAGGTCGTCGGTGTCGAGGAGATCGTCGATTACACGCAAAAGGATAATGTCTGGGATCGGGTGGCCCGTAACCTGGGGGCTGGTGCCGCCAAGATGTTTCTATCGGTCAACGGTTTGAAAGAGGGCGTCAATATCCGGTGAAATATCTTATATTTCAGTATGATGTCACTTAATCTTAAGTTAAAAATCACCGTCATCCCGACCGCGAAAAAACCCCACTTGTATAGGTGGGGTTTTTGTTTTTATTTCAGGGCTTAGGCAAACTATTTCGATTTCTGCTTAGATTTCTGCGCCGGTGCGGGAGCGGCCTGGGGTGCTGCGTAGGGATAGCCGTAAGGCGCACCGTAATAACCCGGATAGCCATAGCCAGGATAGCCATAACCGTATCCGGGGTAGCCATAGCCATATCCCGGATAGCCGTAGTAGCCTGGATAACCATAGGGACCATAGCCCCAAGGACCGTCATAATAATCGTCATCAAACCAGTCCCAAGGACCCCAGCCACCGAAGAATGCCTGAGCTGGAATTGCGGTGAACAGAGCGGATCCAACTACTGCGCTGAGTAATACAGTTTTCAATGTTTTTTTCATGGCGTCTGTTTCTCCTTCATAGCTTGATTTGATAGTTGGGATGCAAGGGGTCGTTCAGTCCCCGATCCCTGTTTTGTTTTAGTGATGATTGCCGCTTGGAAAATTCCTTGAACCAGCTATTGCGACACCTCCGCACGCGAAGTGAACGGGCGGATATACAGCAAATATTATGTTAGTGGAAAAATATTATTTTTGATCTGAATCATTAAATTAGCGGTAATTAATATATTGAATGATGTATGCTGTTTCGCCCTGGCGCCGATCGTCTCAGCGGATGGATAGGATCATG
This sequence comes from Candidatus Thiodiazotropha sp., assembly GCA_037384565.1. Taxonomy (GTDB): domain Bacteria; phylum Pseudomonadota; class Gammaproteobacteria; order Chromatiales; family Chromatiaceae; genus Thiodiazotropha. The sequence continues at coordinate 1,748 of JARRNW010000585.1, read as the reverse complement.
GCTCGGAGCGGGAAATCAGTGCCTTCAGGCGTTGGAAAGCGGTGTCGATCTGTTCCGGCGTATTGTGAAAATGCGGCGAGAAACGGATCCCTCCCGCGCGGTGAGCACAGATCACTCGGGAGGTCATGAGCCCTTGGTAAAGACTCTGATTGTCCCTCTCCGGGACACGGAAGGTCACAATGCCCGCCCGAGCCTCCGGATCCCGCGGGGTCAACAGTTCAAAGCCCAGTTCATCGACCTGATCAATAATCTTCCGGGTGAGCTCAAGCACCCTGCCGGTAATGTTCTTGATACCGATCTTCAGCAATAACGAGAGGCTGGCATGCAGGGCATGGATACCCAGCATGTTGGGGCTACCGCATTCGAAGCGCCGCGCACTGCGGGCGGGTTGCCAGTCGATCCGATCAAAATCACCGGCATCTTCCACCATGTGCCAGCCGTACTGATGCAGCTGAAGTCTCTCCCTCAGGGCGTCTCGGCAATAGAACAGTGCCAGCCCCTCCGGACCCAACATCCATTTGTGCCCATCCGCGACCACTACGTCCGCCTGACAGGCCTGTACATCGAAAGGGATGACCCCGAGGCTCTGGATCGCATCCACCACGAACAGGATATCCCGCTCTCTGCAATAGGCGCCGATAGGCTCGAGGTGTAACCGCAGACCACTGGCGTATTGCACGGAACTCACCGAAATCAGCCGGGTTCGTTCATCACACAGGGCGATGATCGCCTGTACCGGGTTTCGGTGGTTTTTCAGGTCCAAGATCTGGAGCTGGACACCTTGGCTGCGTAGAGATTCCCAGACGATTCGGTTGGAGGGGAACTCCTGGGCAATGGAAACTACCCGGTCTCCCGGTTTCCAATCGATGCCGTGGGCGATCAGTGAGAGGCCCTCCGAGGTGTTTTTCAATAGCGCGATATCCGCCTGGGAGGGTGCATTGATCAGTTCCGCCCCCAGCACCCGCAGTGCCTGTTCCTTGACAAGCCATTGGGGATAGTTAGTCGCGCCGAGGGTGGCGTTTTCAGTGGCGAAAGCCGCCACCGCCTCAACCGTCGTCCGGGGCCAGGGTGCGACAGCCGCGTGATTCAGGTAGATCAGGTCAGGATCCAGGTTGAAAGCGTTCACATTAGTCATTCAATCTCTCGGGAGGTTTCTGGTACTTGAAATCAGGAATCCCATCGTTTCGACAGGGGCTTTTTGACTCGTTTTGCTACCGACCTGTCTCTTTGAAGTAAAGCGCCATCCGGTCCTAGGGCAAACTCGGAGAGAGTAACCCTATGATTTTTCAGAAATATCACAAAAATGGTCGATATTGTGACGGACTGATAAAAACATTGATTAATAAGGGCCTGCATTTTGAGTATTAATGGTTCATAATAAACTTATTCACGCCATGCTTAGAGGATACTAAGAGTGGCACGGGGATACAGGATTTTAAAGCCTGACTGACTTGAGTCAGGGTTTGATTGCGAGAGTGTTGTTAGTATCCGCAATGACAAATACGCAATGCAGTGAGGTGTAGTATGTTGTTCCTGAATTGCAAATATTTACGTCGCGCCTTCAGTTTGGCTGGTTTGTTGCTGATTGGAGGCATACTGCTCGAAGTTGTGGCCCATCTTCTCGCCAGTGAATCCCACCTCCTGACGCTTCAAACCTACGCCCTGGGCATGATTCTGTTCAGTCCGGTGCTCATCCTGGTGGTTATGGTGGTTTCCCTGATTCCCGGTATCAATCTCAAAGAGTGTAT
>JARRNW010000584.1:0-2427 GCA_037384565.1 Candidatus Thiodiazotropha sp. | reverse complement strand
ATGCTTACGTCGCCGCCCACCGGCCGACGCTCTCCCAGACAGCCGAGTCCACGCAAACGGCGGAGCCTGAATCGCGATTTGAACTCCGAAATTTGACTTATTAGAGACGCTACTGCGAGACTACCTGGGGCTGAACGCTATCAGTTCTTCTAGCGGCAAGGGTTTTGACAGATAAAATCCCTGGTAGCATAGCGGTACGGATAGCTCTGACAACTTCTTGTGTACCCGTTCGTTGAATACATACTCCATCACGACCGGTTCCAATTCAAGGATTTGCGCAATCTGTATGATGACTTGGAGGATCTTGTAAACTGTCTCGTCCTTATCGATCTTTTGCACAATACTGCCATCTATCTTAAGGATGTTCACCAACCCCTTCTCAGAATATCCAATCAGTTGCAGGAGATTGGAATAACCGGAACCGAAATCATCCATAGCGAAAACGATTCCATACTCATGGGCCAGCCTTTCGATATGCTTGAGATCCTGCATGAACAGATGTTCAGTGATCTCTACAATCAAGGTGATTTCATGCGCTCTCAGCTCAGATGTCAGTTGGATCAGTGTCTCAATCACTTCCTGATCATTGAATGAGCTGGGATAGATGTTCACACTTAGTTTGTTTACCACCGTTTTGAGGTGGGAAATATCTCGGCGAATATGCTGCAGAACCAGAAGGTCTAACTCCCCCATTCGTCCCTCTTTCTCCAGATATTGAATAAATTTACCTGCCTCGAAAATCTCATCACCAATCGGCGCCCGCACAAGCGCTTCGACATATTGCGTACATTGTCCATTGTTACTGAAGATAGGTTGGTAGAATATTGTTAACCTGTCTTCGCTCAGTGCCTGACACGCAAGTCGGGATATGCGCATGGACTCAATCGATAGATCGTATAACTCGTCGATCTCTCTCTCTGTCACATAAGTAAACGATTCTTTGAGTTTAAAATTATTGAGTTGTTTGAGTATCTCTATTTTCTGTTCTGGATAGCGACCCACCAAATCCAATCCAATACCTGAAGACTTAATCTGGTAGTTGTGATTAAGTGCATACCTCTCAATAAAACGATGAACCTTCTTCTCCATAAATGCTGGAATATCCAGATTCACAGTCTCGCTCTTTGTTTTGAAGAAGACAGCAATCTGAATATCATAGAGTAGAACCACACAATCCAGATCCTCCGTATCGAATATTTCGCACAACGCACCTCGTAGCGCTTCGATATTCCTGGGCTTCTCCCGTGACGAATAGGTGGTCACGTCGATTATCTGCTTTACCGTGATCGAGACAAAATAGTAGGAACCCTGAACTTCAGTCGATTTTTTCCTAATGAACTCATAGAAGAAGACTTCTTCATTCTCCTTGTAGCGCAATTGAAGGGAGCGAACCTGCTGGTCGAGCTGCAGCACCGTATGATAGAGCTTGGCAAGATGCGAATAGCCCAGTATGTACTGATTCTTGTCTACGAATGAGAGGATATCGATCAGCTGTTCGTGGACTCTTCTGTGGGCAAGTGTAATCCTGGCATATCGATCATCCCGCTCTTCACCGGCGCTGAACAGCAACAGTTCACTTTGCAGTCCGCTGAGCCAGTGGGCGAAATGACAGGCAAGATGAAATCGAGTATCTCTGACACATCGATGAAGGGGGGTTATATACCTCGAACAGGCGCTCACCCAGAGACTCAAAATGCTTTTCAATTTCCTGCGGTGTGAGAGAAAAAAATGTTTCTAATTCAAATCCCTCAAGACCTGCAAACGACTTGAAGTCTTCGAGACTCTCGAAATAGCGATTGAACAGAGGGTGCCCTGCCAGTTGCCGGGTTAACCGATAAGCCAGGTCATTGAGTAGTGTCACCAAGACCCTCGTTGTAGTGAGAATAATAGGAGCCGGGGAATCCTCCTTGTCAGCTTTTTTCCTCTCTTATCACTTTAGACGAATTTCAAAATAAAGCACAATTTTCTCCTGGTTATTCAGTGGTCGCCGCGGAACCTTTTTGCATTGTCGGCACGAAGACGTTCAGCTCGAAATGATAATAAAAACCAATTGAATATATATAAATAAACGATTTATTAAATGTGTGTGAGTGAGCTAACCTGTTTTTAACGGCAGGCTCTGAGACAAGTATCACCTATGACCACCTTGACCCACGCACTTCAGCGGCACCTCCCTTGGGGGGCACTCTTGACCCCAGGATCAAGCACGCCCCGGTGGTTGCCCGCTTCGTCCTTGTCGGTGTGTCGGTGCTCTGTGGGATCGAAGCGGCAGTCGGCGCCATGGCCGATGCCAACCTGGCGGGGACCTGAGCATGGCTAATTCCTCAAAATCAGTAGGTATGCCCGCCCTGTTACTCGGGAGTCGATGGTATAGGATGTTTCGTATGAATCGTGTGGACAGAAGTAACGGTGAAGCGGTCGGCAAAA
>JARRNW010000583.1:0-3638 GCA_037384565.1 Candidatus Thiodiazotropha sp. | reverse complement strand
AGATTCAGCCAGATTTGCCTAGAGTTGGAGTAAGGCCGAGGAGGCAAGCGAGCTGCTCAGCTCAAAGCCGTTAGGCGGCGGAAAGGACAAGATGAAACGTATTACACAAAACCTAATAGCATTATTGAAAATATTGATATTCCCCCGCAAGAATACATTTACTGATGCAACTCGGTTAGCAAAAGGAACCCATTGGCCTTCATTAGTTATTCTCTCGCTAACCGGGGTATTAATTTCAGTAATTACGGACGTTCTGTTTGGATATGATATATCTTTGTTTTCATTTCTACTGTATGGACTAGTCTTTCCAATAGCTTCTCTTTTCTGGGTTTATTTTGTCCATTTCTTTGTTGCCAGGTTTTACCATCGTAAACAAAACAACCATGAGGAGCTTTTGTTTGTATCTGTTCCAATTCTTTCGATTCTCACAATTCTAAGCATTCTAGTTTCACCGTTTATTCCTTGGGGGGATTTTCTATTCTGGGCAATACTTAGTTATCAAATAATTCTATTGATTTTAGCTGTTCAGTATGTAATGAGCCTAAAAACTTCGCAGGCAATTCCAATAGTACTCGTAAGTTCTGTGTTTGCATTTGGTACACTACTTTGTTTTATGTTTCTAATACCCAGTCTCCTTCAGACAACAGGAAGTATTGGACGATGGTAATTATTATCTCATCTTAAGAAGGAGATAAAATTTTCGCCGCCTAACCTCTATGAAAGCGCTGCGGTTGTCAAGGTTAAATAACTCCTGAAGGACGAGTAACCTCCCCTGGATCAAGCCGGTCTCCCCGGAAACATCTATACGTCGTCAAAGCGACAAGAGCATCTCCAGCTGGTGTCTGGCAATCAATTCACGTATCTCTGAGGATACAGGTTAGGCACGCCCTCACACCAGCTTCGGAGAGCCCTGCCTGGAAATGGCAGGATCCTGATATTCTTCACCTTTCATGAGAATCCAGAAAGCGGATTCGGCCAGATTACGAGCTACAGCGCCGACGGCCGTGGCATGTCCTTTTCGTCGGCAGATTCTTTCATAAACCTGAGACACCTTCTTCTGTCTCCAGGAAGGATGATGTCGATGGGAGACGACGACATTGGCGGCTTCGATAAAAGCCCACTTGAGATAGTTGTTTGCCTGTTTGCGCATGCGTCCGTAGCGGGTCTTACCGCCGCTGGAATGGACCTTGGGAACGACGCCGCCATGGTGCTGTCGAGCAGAGCGAGTTCCTGATCGACGCAGCGGCCAGTCTCCGGAGGGAGTGCTTTGAGGGAACGATCGAGCCAGGCTCTGCCCCTGCCGACGAAGACGTCGGCGTATTCTGATGTGTTGAGTGCGTACTTGGCGAGTGTTGCATGGATGCGGTTCTTGAGTGCGGTGCGCACTTTGCTAAGTGCCATGCGAGTACGATGCAGTTCGCGCTCGTCGCGGATCTCGCCGGGTGGCAGCCAGACAGTAGGCAGGCTGCCGAGATGGACCAGGGTGGCGAGCCCTTTGGCATCGAGCTTATCGGTCTTGTTGACATTGCCCATGATGACCTTGGCCTTGGCGGCGTGAGCCAGCTGGGGGACGCATCCGGCTTGCTCGATCTCATCGACGATCCAGTAGTAGTTGCCGACGGTCTCGAGCGCAACGGGAGTGCCTTCCGGGAAATCGGAAAGGAATTCCTTGATGGCACCCGGTTGGTGGTTGACGCGCACCTGCTCAACGGATAAAGTAGATGTGTCGAAAACGGCGAAAACCGAGTAGCGTCTATGGGCATCACAGCCTATGATTGGGTTCATGCTGCACCTCTCCTATCTGGTTTGTTGGTCCAACTACCAGTGTAGCCGGAGGTGCAGCGCTTTCATATAATCAATTCGCTGGAGCAGACTCGAGATTCAGCCGGATTTGCCTAGAGTTGGGTTGTGAGCGGAGAGGAAAGCGAGCTGCTCAGCTCAAAGCCGTTATGCCGCATTACATAATCGTAAGTAGCTGTACAATTCGTAAATAAAGAATGTCAATGGAGTCAGCAAAATGGGTACCAGCCTATCATGCGTGCAGGTTTACATCGGCGATAAGCAGAAAAATGATACCCGTGACCTTGTGATTGAGACACTTCGCCAACGAGTGTTAGAATGGTCATTTACTGAAAAAGCTCGAGGGGAAGCTAAGGACTCGGATCGGACAGTATTTGTTGGGCCGCTGGGTGATGCACCTTGGCTGACGATATTTGATTCTCAAGGAGATTTACGCGAGCTTGCCCAACGAGTGTCTGCAGCCATCAATGGTACGGCGGTTTTCATTAATCTGCTAGATAGTGACATTGTCCATCTACGGCGCTATTCTGACGGAGAATTGGTTGATGACTACTGCAATGCGCCGCATTTGTATGACGGTTACGGACCAGATCCAGACTGGTTGCCAGACTGGGGTGATATGACTGAGGAAGAACTCAAAGCGGCGACTCGTGGTGATCTTGCAAGCTGGCGGGATTTACTTATCAGTGGAACTGACCTAAGTGTATTGCGAGAAATTTGGGACAGCGAACCAGTATTTGCTGACGATATATTATGGGCAAGTACCGATGCCCTGGCAATGAACAAGGATGATATCTTCACTGATTTCTGGTTTGATGCGGAGAAGTATACCCAGTTGAATTTCCGACTCAAAGAACCGCGTCTTTATGAGGTAAAAGCTGAGGGACCACCAAAGCTGGTTTTATTGCATGGCTCTGTTGAATCTAATGAGGTATATGTGGGTCAACAATTAGACCTTCCAATATTGGTCCAAAACGATGGTGGAGCAGACACTGGAATAGACATCATCGTATGGGGCACCGCTCTTGGCAACAAGATGATTGAGTTGTTGAAGGTTCAAGTCTGGAAGATGACGGACTCTGAAGCCCTCAAAGAGATGACCTTTACTACGCAAAAAGAAATTGATAAGGGGCAAGAAGAGATGCCCTTGTATGTTGCATCTCTTGATGATTTCGAAGTTCCACAGGGGATTTCAAGTGGAGCGGAGGTGATGTCTCAACGAGGTGTTGACTTCCATAAGGTTTATGAAGCAATTGCTCAAACACAATTTCAAGTTAGAGTGCTATGCAATATCGAATCTGTCTGTTCAGGGGAGCTTTTCATTGCCATAGCTCCGCAGAACAATAAGGAGGCTGAGCAAGTAGTTTACAGAGCCTATATCAAAGCATTACCTATGCCACGGAAACCGTTGCGTTACCATGATGCTCAAAAGCCCATACACCCTATCAATCTACGCAAATTAGAAACTCCTAGTCACCTCTTTGCGCTAATATCTTTAGGCACTGGACAGGAGCAAAGTGCGGAAGTTGTAGCAAACGAGATTGAAATGTGGGTGACGGAGATTGCCAGTAATGATACAGATAGTTTTAGCACATACTTACGCATGGACCTTGATTTACATCATAAAAGTGACAATATCTCTACATTAGATATACCAGGAAGTCCTTACTGGAAAGAATTGCGCGAAGCGCTTGGGAATTGTATGAATTTCTTAATTAAGAGTAGGACAGCAAGTGCCATTTATGATGCTAATACACTTTTCATGCAAAACAGCAACACGGAGCTTGCTCCACAGCTTATGTTCCGCTATTCAACCGTGGGTATGGACAAAGTCGAAT
>JARRNW010000582.1:0-2949 GCA_037384565.1 Candidatus Thiodiazotropha sp. | reverse complement strand
CCCAGGTCAGCGTCAGCGCCAGCGGCTTCCAGGCCCAGCTGCAGGAACAGGAAAGCCTTAACGACGGTCACGCCGCCGAGACCATTGGCTACCTGGCCATCCACAGCCCCAGCGGCGGCGGCCAGGCCCGCTTCTACGGCGCCAGCCTGGACTATCAGCTGAGTCAGGCCCAGATTAACCAGGTCTGGACCGCCGTAGGTGACCAGGAACTGCAGGTGCAGGAAGAGCAATCCGCAGACAGCGAACTCGGCCATGCGCCCGAAACGATCGCGGTACTCAACCTCAACGGACACACCTTTGCCCAGGATGTCAGCACTAATGGCGGCGATACCAGCGCACTGCGCCGCCGGGGCGCGAGTTCAGAAATAGCGATCAGCGGCACTCCGGGTAGCGGGCTGGCCTATCTGCACACCGATCATCTGGGGACGGTGGTCAAAGCAACGGATCAAGCGCAGAATGTGGTGTGGGATGCGGTGCGAAAGCCGTTTGGCGAGCGGACTGTGGAGGTGGCTGAGGTTGCGGTTTTGTTGGGGTTTCCTGGCCAATACTTCGACAAAGAGTCTGGCAACTTCTACAACTACTTCCGGGATTACGATCCGACGGCAGGACGTTACCTTCAAAGCGATCCTATTGGTCTTGATGGTGGATTGAATACCTATTCATATGTGGGAGGAAATCCGCTTCGCTATACGGGTCCCACCGGGGAATTTGCTGGCGTACTTTTCAATTCTGCGACTTTGGGTGCAATAGGTATAACTGCGATATGGATGTACATGCATCCTGATGCTGCGCAGAGCCTTTGGGATGCAATGCATAATGAAAGTGGCGAATCTGATTCAGATTTACAGGATGAAATTGAGAGAGGCGCTAATCATCAAGAATATAAAAATTACTGTGATAACAATACACCACCACCTGGAATGGATAAGTGTGACGAAATGCTATGGCATATTAATCGACTTGAAAAATGTGTGACTTTGCGTGAGGCATTCGATCGTAAGTGGGGCACTAATCATGGTCCGCAAATAGATCAAAAGAGGGTTGAACTGGATAAATGGAAGCGCAGACATGAAAATGCATGGGATTGTCAAATGAAAAGGTGTTTCCAATGATGACTGAACTTTGGCACATAGATTTGCCGGATGAATCGTCGTGGTGTATCTCTCCAGCTGATGAAGATGGTTTGTTAGCAAAGGAAGAATTGATGGGGTTGGATGAGGTTCAAGCTCACGAGAAATTAATTCGTAGCGGTTCAAGTTATTCTGAGTGGTTAGAGTTTTTGCCAAAACAACCATTCCAATTTTATTTAAAGATACTGATCAAATACCTTTTATCTCAGATATCGAATAATGATTTTGGTGCTTCATCATCTTTGTTTTCCTTTCTACCAAGGAAAATTGAAAAATGCCCAGAATGTTTTGAGGGAATTGAAGATATTTTACCAAGTCTTTTGTTCGAAATAGCAAAAAAGCAAAAAGCATATGATGCAGATATTGATCTTTTTGGGGATTTTTCGCAGCATGCATCGGTAATTTATAGTCTTCTTAAGAATAAGCAACGAAGAACACAATAGTACTACCCGGGCAATACTTTGATCAGGAAACAGGCAACTTCTACAACTACTTCCGGGACTATGACCCCACTACTGGACGGTATCTTCAAAGTGATCCTATCGGACTGGAGGGTAGCCTAAACACATATGCCTATGTTGAAGGCAACCCAATTATAAATGTTGACTATTACGGTTTATATGGTGAAGTCGGAATTCGCCCATTTTATCCGACGCCTGTCCCGTACGCTAAGCACTGTTTTATCCGTTTTAATGGTAATAACAATGACACTTTAAGTTTTTCAAATAAAGGTGTGGGTCGAGATCCTAATCCAGGAGGTGCACAATACAATCCTATTCCAGGTAATCAAGATGATGTATGCCTTAGAAAAGAAATGAATAAATGCAAGGCAGAGCACTACCGTTTTTGTCGGTTTAATTGTTGTCGATGTGTTGCTAATGCTATTAAAACATGTAAGCTGAAAGATCCTGGTAATTGGCCAAATAAGCCATGTGATGCCTCAGATCCACCTTACCCACTTCCTGTGCCACCAATGCAAGATCCGTTGTGGGACGAGATTGTGAATGGACGTTGAAATGATGCGTTTTATATGGACTGTTGGTATTTTAATTTGTCTTTCCCGGAATGTGGCGATTGCTAGCGATTTCATATTGTTTCGTGATATCGGGGCAAGTAATACACCACTTGTAAAGATAAATGCCGACGGTTTAGTTGTCTTTAAAAACGGTTGTGAAAAGAAGGATATTTGTGCGACTACAATTTATGACTTGGTTCATGGTAGAAAAAAAGTATTAGAACTCCCGCATGCGGAATGGAATGGCAGTTGGTTGTCGGAGGATAGTATAACGCTCAACTTTTTCCGTTCTGTTCGGGTAGATGATAGTGGGCCTGCCTGCGGAGAAGGTGATGAACAAGAAGGGTGTGCAGCACGCGCTCGATTAGAAGCAGGAGTACTATCGGTGTTGACAGGAATATTCGAAATTAAAAAAGATTTCGGTATTGGTCAATATTCTAAGCTGGCGGAGTATGAGAACAAAAATAGAATTGTCATCTCAGAAGCTGTCAGCAAAGATGGAACGAAATTGCTTCGCTGGAAAAGAAATATCGATCTTTTTGTGAAAGTATTGCTTGTGAATATTGCAAGTGGAGTTGAAAAGACGGTGTTTACGTGGGAGCGCGGAGACTTTACAGCAGGAATGACTGTTAATAGGCATGCTTGGTCGCCAGATAATAATCATTTTGTTGTGAACTACATTCGGGGTGGTCCGTTTTCTAAATGGACAATCTGCACAATAAATGCCCATAGCTTAGAGCGGAAAAAAATAGCTTCGGGATATGATCCGCATTGGATTATAAATGGGGTACTGGCAGCTATGAA
>JARRNW010000581.1:0-4131 GCA_037384565.1 Candidatus Thiodiazotropha sp. | reverse complement strand
TCATTACCTCCGACATGACGGTTGCTGCCGTATTGAGGTCATACTTGTCGTAACCGGGTAGCCGGCAGTCCTGCATATGAAACAGCCAGTCGTGAATAATGAAGGCTGGACCATAACCCCATGGGCTGTAGTTTTTGAAGACCCAAAATGGCCTTGGGATGGATCCGCCATCGGTCCACATGCGGTCGGGCTGGATCACATCCCCATTGCGGCTACGTGTGAATTTCAGTGGATGGTCAACAGAAGGAATGAACAAGAATTCGTCTGGCTTGCGCCACTGTACAATCAGATCTCCCTCCAGAGTACCGGTTTTGGTATGTATGTAGTGCTGCGTGGCACAACTGGCCAGGGCTGTGACTGACGTAACAGCAACGGTGATGATGCGAACGATGTGTTGTATACAACTGCTGCGCAAATCGAAATCATTCATGGCTACGCCCTCATTTCATAGTCTGGCGATGCTTTCCATCCATTATGTCCAGAAGACTTCATGTAACATTGATACCGGCGGATGAGGCAAGGCGGGCTAGGAGCCTTCACCAGAACGGATGTCGATCGGTGACACGTTTTCACCGGCGCTAGGCGCGGCACGCGGAATGGGGGAGCCGTCGAAGTACAGCTTTATCTCGTCCTCACGCCGCGTTACCAGTCCTGGCAACTCCCTTCCGCCCGCTTTCACCCAACGACGCAGCTGAAACGGCACTTGCTCGTGTTTGCCGGCATTGATCACTTTGCGCAGGGTCGAACTTCGGTAATTCCCGCTGCCAACGTTGTAAACGAAGTCGCACAGCGCCGCATACTGCGCGTCAGAGAGTTCAACGTCCGTCAGCATCATAACCGCGAGTTCAGCTTTTTCCATATCGGTGCGTAAAAGCTCGGTGCCTTCCGGTATCGTGACGCCGTTTCGGAACTTCTCCGGCTCGCTACCATCACAGGATGCCAGTTTGACCAAATGGCCATATGCGATGGTGCAGTAGTCAGCCGCATCGTTGTAAAGTCGCGGACGAAATCCCTCAGATTGTTTTGTGATTTCGAGTCCCCGGTCGATGACCTTGCGTAGTTCGACATCGGGAGGCAGTACGAAACGCGTTTCGGGTTCAAGGAAGATGCCCGATGTAAGTCTGTCAACTTTGGGAAATTCGGCGGTGTCCTGTGGTCGCTCGCAGCCGCAAACAACCCCTAGGCAAATCAGAGAGGTGATAACTGCAAGGAATCGATGATATAGGTTCATCATGACCTCCCAATAGCACAATGTGAGCCAGTGGCGTTGCCGTGTTATGCAAGAAGCTGTGCTCGCGAAATGTCGATCGGCTCTGTCACCTGTAAAGCGAGATGAAACAGAACAGCGAAACCTCAATACTGCGACCAACAAGGCAGGCGGTAAAACATGAAATCACAAAGCTCCAGACAGTCCAGACGACAAGAACCTAATCTCTCAGATTTCAAATCGCGCATGGCTCACTTTGTTTTCACCCTCGGGTTGCTGCGCGCTTCAACGGCTTACTAGTTGAAAAGGACTCCAGTAGTAGGGGTGCTGGTATACTGGATTCTTGAGCAGGGCGTTGATGGCTGTAACGGCGGCATGCGCCGGTGTGTGATCAGCGGCATCGGTGTAGAAGGCTTGCATCCAGCTGGCTGTGGCTGCATCGTTGATCTTCCAGGACGAGAGTAGTAAAGCATCCGTGTCATACCCAATATCTCGTTGGCGTGTGTAGCTCTCACAGTACCGGTTTCACAGGCGCTCAGAGTTACCAGTTGAGCCGCATCGAGCGGTAGGCCGTACATCTCCGCGGCGGTGAGGTGTCCGTCGTTCTCACTGTCGGCCTTAAGGTGCAAATACGAGAGCAGGGGCTCGTTTTCGATGAAACTGCCATGCATCGCAAGATGTACGAGTTGTCTGCCACCGACAGATATTTTGAATGCTGTTTCGCTGATCCATGCATCGGAAAGTGATAGTCCGCTGAAGCGTGTATTCAAGCTTCGCACCTCGTCTGGTGCATAGCGCAACGACGGGTCGGCGGCAGCGAGCAGGTTCGGATTCTGAAGCGATCGGGGTGATGGCAGAGAAGTCAGGAGACTGGTGCTGGGCGCATAGGATATCTCATACTCGGATCCGAGGTAGCCCTTGTCCAAACCCTGATACAAGGCTTGAAAAGGTAGATAGTACAGATCTTCATGCGGAACGATTACAAGGTGTTTCGATCGGACCTCATCCAATACGGGCGATAGCAAATACAGATAGAGCTGGTACGCCACAGTCTTGTCATAGGGGCTTGCAGGATCGATCAAGGTAGCGCGAAGCGTCGCCACCTTCCGTTTCAGCTCCGAGCGCGGCAGAAACACCGAATGCACGGTCAGTGTTGTCGGACTCACGTGCCAGATGAGCAGTTGGCTATCGAGCGTGAGATAGGCAATGAGCTCACTGCCGTCGGCACCCAGACTGCCTTGCAGTGTGGACAACGAGGTGGGCTCTGACCGGGCCAACTGGAGCAGACGCGGGGCGCGTTTGGCGATCTCCGTATCAAGCTGATGATACTCACCTTGCAGTGCGTCCAGCTTCTGCTGTAGCCCGGAAATGTTGAGTGTTGCCGCGCCTGACTGTAGTCCGGCCAGGCCCACACCGCGCTGCTCCTCATTCTCTTGCTTTGTGCGGATCTCAAGCAATGCACAATGTGCGGCGGGTTCTATGCCGCTACGTACGGCAAACAGGCAGTTCTGATATTGCGCGATCTTGGCGCTTAGTGCGAGTTGGCGTGCATAGAGTCCCCGCTCCTGAGGCGAGGTCAAAGAGATCTTCCTGGTTTTGACAAGATCCAACATGACACGCGACCGGGCGCGCTCCATCATCTCGAAAGCCTCGACCGTGCGGCTGCGTTGCAGTAAGTGCAGCAGTGCAGTGTAATAAAACTCTACCTTGTCCTCGACAAATGCCGCACGTGCACGCTCCTCTTTCAGTGTGCCTCGGTCCTTATCGAGAAGATCCGTTGCAGCCAGATAGAATTGCAGTGCCTGGTCTGTGTCGCCGCTGATCTCACTGAACAAGCCGTGCACGTAAGCCCCACGCGCATCGTCGGTCGTGGGCAAGCCGCCCTGGGCTTCGATCCAGGTTAACAAGCGTGCCGCCTGCGGATTTTCGCCTGTGACAAAAGGGGTGCTCTGGACGACATCTTTGGCGGTCCGGGGAGAAAACAGATCGGCTTTTGCGATCATGGCATATATTCGACGCTGACTTTCGATCATTTGCTTACGGATCTCGAGACGCTTTAGAAATCCACGCATTTGATCGGCGAGTCCGTCCCAGCCTAGTTTCTCGGCGATACCTTGGGCCGCACGATAGTCGCGGTCGGCGAGTGTAACCGCCTTCAGGCACGGCTCGAAATTTCGCTCGTAGTCGCATTTCTCGGCGATCTTCTGATACACATCCGCACGGTCGAGATAGCCGTAAAAGAGGAGCTTGTCGTCTGTGACGCCCCCGGCGCTGGCAAAGGCGCGGCCAAGCGAATCCGCCGCCCCTGCCAAGTCGCCGTGCATGATCTGTACCTGGGCCAGAAGGTCATAGCTATCAAACGCCCACTTCGATTCCTTGTCCGCCAACGGTATCGCATGGAGAATCAGTGTCTTGGCGGTATCCGCTGCCTTGGTTCCGTAGAGCAGAGTGCGTGCATGGCCCAGCAGTGCCTGGCAGAGCAGGGCAGGGGATTTGGCCTGTCGCGCGGCATCAGCTGCGCTTTCATAGGCGCTGACGGCGTCGCTCCACTGTTCTCGATAGCGGCGCACGTCCCCGAGCTTGATCCAGGATAACGCGGCGTTGTTCATGTCGCCCGTTGCCTGAAATAGATGCGCGCTCGTCGCGAGCTCAGTCTCAGCTTGCGTCAATTCTGAAAGCAGCGAGGTCCGATCGAATGTGCGACGAAAGTGGTCGACGTACCGATCCAGGCGTACGATCGCCTGTTGCTGCAGTGTATGTGCCTGGTCGCTGCCGGCGGTAACCCACTCACCAGACAGAATCAAGATGATCAGCACCGTTGCCATCACTACCCGAATTACAAAACGGTGATTCAAGGATGACACCTCGGAAATCTGGAGCCGACGCAACACCCGGAGCGCAATACACACCACCCCAGCTGTAGG
>JARRNW010000580.1:0-2805 GCA_037384565.1 Candidatus Thiodiazotropha sp. | reverse complement strand
CTTCGATGATTGGACAGAGGACCAAGCCATCCAATTGGCCCGAGAAGAGCAGATTGAATTGACCGAGGCGCACTGGGAGGTGATTCATTTCCTGCGCCATCACTGTGAGCAAAACGGCGCTACCTGCAGCGCACGCCTGGTTCTGAAGGCCATGACCAACCAGGTCAAGGAGCGGGGCGGCAAGAAATATCTCTACTCCCTGTTCCCCCGCGGACCGGTTGTGCAGGCCTGTAAGATCGCCGGCATCCCCCTGCCTCCCTATTCCCTCGATCTCTCCTTCGGCAGCGTTCACTGATACACGCCCGGGTGGGACGATTCAGCGTCGTTCCACCCGCTCATCAGGGCAGATCACTGACGCTCACCATCCTTTTTGAAACTGTAAATGCCCCGTGCCCGACTGGCTGACTGATAGCGGTCTTTGGCCACGATACAGTTGCGTTTACGTTTTTCCCGCTTCTCCGACTCCTTTTTTCGCGCCTGCTGTTTTTTCTCACGATCTTCCTGATAGACATCCAGCATGCGCCGGGTTCTTTCCTCTCGCGACGCACCATCCTTATCCGGCGTGAGCGGTTCCGAGGGAAAGGGTTTAATCGGAACCTCCCGGGCGGTATCCGCGACGGGTCGATCGCTGTAGTGGACCTGACCCTGGTCGTCTGTCCACTGATAGACACCTGCGACGGTAACACCGGGCAACAGGACCAGGTTCAACACCAGGGTGCATTTCGATAGTATTTTAGCCATTCTCATTTCCCCAATGCTCCACCGGAGCGTCATAACGGACGCCACGCTGTTATCCGCTTCGCTTCCTGTTGGCCCTCAGGATCGGCGCTGCCGGCGCCAGGAACAGGTACTTCAGCGCCTTTTTCACGCCCTTGCTCCGGAATAACAGCTTGACCGAGTAATAGACTGCCTTCGAGACACTGCCGTACCAGAAATTGTGGTAGACAGTATGCAGATATTCATCCGTCAGTCTTTGTTCGAGAATCGCCGTCTCACTCTGATGCGTGAGGCATTGTTTCAGTGACTGTATCGCCTCGATCTTGGGAGCGAACATCTCCTCCGCTTCCGAGTAGCTGTTTGAATCATGCCTCCTCAATCTTGCCAGCGGGAGGTTTATATAACCCGCCTTACGGATTTTTGCATACAGCTGCATTATGAAAATGTAGTCTTCACACAGCTTCACGCCAGGTGGAAATCGCAGGCTACCGAGACACTCCCGTTTTAGCAGCAATGTGGAGATCCAACTGGCAAGAAAATCCGTGTTACCCAGAGTCTCAAACGGCTTGTCGTTGATAACGTAACCCAGTCCATCCAGGTAGACTGTCTTGCGCATAGATTGCAACTCGTGAACATAGGCGAATTGAGTTTTGGGCAATTCACCCTGAGAGGTAAATCGTTTCAGGTCAGAAAACACCAGATCCAACTCGGGATCCTGGGCGAACAGCTTCAGCTGCATCTCCAGCTTGTTTTCGACCCAGATATCATCCGCATCCAGAAATGCAATGAACTCGCCATCAGCCCTGTCGATACCGGTATTCCGCGCGATACTGACGCCGCTGTTGTCAATTCTCAGGTACTTGAAACGCGGGTCGGATATGGTTTTTGCGACCTCCGGGGTGTCATCAGTCGAACCGTCATCGATCAGGATCAACTCCAGATCCTGGTGGGTTTGACGCAGAACACTGCCGATTGAATCCAGAAGATAAGCCGCATAATTGTGGCATGGCACGATGACGCTGACCTTCATATGCAGCCACCGGTCGATGCGCCCTTCCTGTGTTTTATCTCTCTTTCTATACCGCTATAGGACATATCGAAGACACTCCTGGAATCATAACTATTGGAATTTAGTGATCATTCCATCCGCGAACCCCACGACCACGGCGCTTAACTATAGGGCACAGTGTTGATTAACGATGAGAATGGGCAGACTTTAACCCGGTGATTCCATATTTCTCCGGGTTAATTAAAAACCGCTACGCAAACCTATACTTCAGAATTTCACTTGTCAATTGACGAGCTTCCGATCTGAACGGATACGGGTCACAAGGAATGAAATGCATTAAAAAAGGGCGCCGAAGCGCCCTTGAACGTAGTCATCCCATCAATATGAGATCAGAGTCCGGAACCCCGGCTGCCGGTAAACTCCGGATAGGCTTCCAGGCCACATTCTCCAAGGTCGACGCCTTCGTACTCCTCTTCTTCGCTAACTCGAATACCCATCACGACCTTGATGAGCAGCCAGACGATGAAGCTGGCGATGAAGGTCCACGCGAAGATCACACCCAGCCCCAGGAACTGGGCGCCAAAGTTGGCCTCCGAGTTCGTGAACGGCACCGCGATCAGTCCCCACATGCCCACAATGCCATGCACCGAAATCGCACCGACAGGATCGTCGATCTTGACCTTATCCATGGTGATGATGGCGAAGACCACCAGAATACCGCCGATCGCGCCAATGAGCGTGGCCCAGAGGGGCGTAGGCGTCAGAGGCTCGGCGGTGATCGCCACCAGGCCGGCCAGGGCACCATTGAGGGCCATGGTCAGATCCGCCTTGCCGAACAGAGCCCGGGCGGCCAGCAGCGCGGCGACCACACCACCGGCGGCAGCGGCGTTGGTGTTGACGAATACCGCGGCAACCGCATTAGCCTCACCGATGTCGGAGACCTTCAGCTCGGAACCGCCGTTGAAACCGAACCAGCCCAGCCACAGGATAAAGGTACCCAGAGTGGCAAGCGGCATGTTGGCGCCGGGGATGGCGTTCACACGACCGTCAGCGGTGTATTTGCCTTTGCGGGCACCCAG
>JARRNW010000579.1:0-2459 GCA_037384565.1 Candidatus Thiodiazotropha sp. | reverse complement strand
GTCGGTGAACGAACGTTTGAGCGCAACAGGGGATCGGTACTGCTGAGTCCGGAGCCGCCGCTCGGTGCCACCACTTCATTGCCGAAGATACTCTGCAGGATCGTGGCGATGTTCTCCGCCTTGCCGTTTTTCAGGTGATAGACATAGAGACGCCGATCTGGGGATTGATCGCTGCCCTGATCGAACTTCCCGATCAGGCGACGGGCCTCTTCGATATACCGGGGTTGCGAACTGATTACCATCACCGCGCTGAGACGCTCCACGGGAATCAGCTTGATCATCGACCCCATGGGGGATGACTCGCCTTCCCCGAGCAGCTGGCGAAGCTCTTCAGTGAGGGTCTTGGCATCGGTGTATTTCAACGGAATCAGACCGAAGGACATGCCGCTGAGCCAGTCCACATCAAACATCTTGACGGTCTGAAGCAGATTGTTGATCTTCTGGTAGGAGCCGGAAAGGATAAGCAGATTGCGTCCCGAATCGACCCGGATCTGGTCTCCGCCCGCGGTAAAGGACTCGAGAATCTTCTTCATCTCCACCGCGGAAATATACTTCAGGGGCACGACCTGCACGCCCTGCCCCGCTCGCATGGGCACACTACCCTGCCCGACGGATGGCTTAAGGGTCACACTCTTGACTTCCCCGGCGGGCAGAATCTTGTACAGGGCACCATTGCGGACCAGGGCGGCGCCGTTCATCTGCAGGATATTCTCCAGGATGGGTAACACCGCATCAACACTGACCGGATAGGTGGTATGGATGGTGACCTTGCCCTGCACCTTGTCGTCGATCAGATAGTTTTCGCCGAGGATCTCCTCGAATACGACCTTGACAACCTCACGCAGATCCACCGCCTCGAAGTTCAGGGTGATGTCACCCTTGGCGGGTTGTTTGAGTGTTGGAGTGGCACCCCCCGTATCGAGAAACTGCCCACTGCCCTGGCGGACGTAATACTCGGGCTCCTGGCGGGTTTCCTGGGAGAGAACCAGTTCCTGATCATTTTCCTGGCTGCTATCGGCAACCGGGGAATCCGCGGGGGAAACTAACTGCTGGGGAACCGGTTCGGTCACAGGATCGTTGGTTGGCTGTTGCGCGCAGGCGCTCAGCAACACCAGCCCCATGGCGGCTAAAGCGTTACCCAACCTGTGAATAGTTCTGTCCCGCATCGATCATTCCCAATAAAAATGCCACCGAGATGCCGTATCGGTGAGTATCAGGCAGCTCCCTGATACTATCTCAGCAGATTTCCGCGCCGAGCGAGACCCCTCGGAGGGTGTATTTGCATGTGGGGTAACCCCTTACCTTGGATGCATAAAAACCCTACCCTGGTCTCTACTGTCCAGAACCTAGTTACGAATTTCAAAAAAACAACTCGGACAGGGATTTTATGGGTAGATAAAGCCGGGTATGGCCATTATGGCGATCCTGTTCTTGGAAGGCGTATTGCCCGTAAATGCACCGCAAGCGCTCATAAAGCGGTCAAAATCGGCCGGGCAACCTTTTCGATCAGGCGTACGATATACGTCGTCAGGCTCTTCGTTCCCAGAAGGAGCCCCGCGCCTTTTCCGCATCCGCCTAAACCTCATGATCAATGCGCATATCTACGCATGATGTAGCCATATCTGTAGCTTTTGTCTTAGGCCAGGAGGACCCAACCTCTTGGTCTATTTCGAAAGCCCCAAGCCGTCGATCTAACTCCTCTAATTGGATAAGAAAACCTTGGCAGCCTGTCTTGTGTATATCGACCTTAACACCGTTCGTGCCAGGTTAGCGGACACGCCCGAGGATTCAGAGTTCACTGCGACCGCAGATCTTTCGACTAAGGTGCACCAACTCTTGGGATTTACTCAAGAGGATATCTGCACCTGCCTTGGAAAGTTCCCCGCATCGCCAAAGCCCCACAATACATCGACAGAGCGTAAGCCATTTACCATTGCTGATGAAACATCTACAGCTAAATTCTCGCATCTACTACCGCATGGTTGAATTGTGTAGGTAATCAGGAATCGATTGTCGTTAAATTCAGTATGCTTCCTTGCCCTCAAATTGTAAGGCAATGGCAGAGAGTGGTGGCAGGATCAGGCTTAACGACTGGGGATGATTCATCCAGGGCGTTGGTTCTGTGCTCAGTGGTGCTTCTCCATTGCCCATGTTAGTGCCTCCATAATAGGCGGAATCGGAATTGATAATCTCTCTATAGCTTCCTTCGAGGGGCAGTCCGATTCTGTAGTCCTCCCTGGGTACAGGTGTCATATTGAGTATTACCACGACCAATTCGTTTTCGTCCCCCTTTCTCAGGAAACTGAGAACTGATTGCTCGGAGTCATGGCAATCGATCCACTCGAAGCCCTGCCAGTCGAAGTCGTAACGATGAAGTGCAGGTGTCGTTCGATAGAGTTTGCACAAATCCTTGACCAGCAGTTGCACTCCCTGGTGCAGAGGATAATCCAGGATATACC
>JARRNW010000578.1:0-2462 GCA_037384565.1 Candidatus Thiodiazotropha sp. | reverse complement strand
GTGATGACCGGTATTGAAGTATTTGCCAATCTGGTGGCGGCCTATGATGGCGTTTCTGAGCAGCAGAGTCGCAAAGCCTTCCACAGCTTGCTGATCATCATGGGTACAGCGGCAGCCACCATGCTTATCGTTGGACCTGCGATTTACCAGCTGTCCGATCCAACCAATGAGCATGTATCTGTATTCACTCAAACAATGGATGCACTGCTGCCTGATCCACTTCCTTATGCAGGAACACTGGTCGGTGTCGCTGTGTTAATGTCCGCCTCTGCGGCGAGTGCCCAAGGTTTGCAGAATCTGGCATTGGGCCTCAACGAACGCAATTACATCCCCCATGTGTACGGACAACGAAATGCGTTTGAGGTCGCTGACCAGCCAGTATGGACTCAGGTTGCCATCGTTGGTGTTTGTTTCCTGCTTTTTGGTACTCACGAAGAAACCTATTTAGCGCTCTATGCGGCTGGGGTATTCATTCTGTTGAGTCTGACTGGCTGGGCTGTAACCAAGCGCTTATTCCGAAGCCTGAGAGAGGAGTTTACCTTTGGGGCTGCCAGTCTGATCGGCAGCATGATCGTGGCCTCGCTGCTCACCACCAGTGCGACAGCCGTTATCTTCGTTGAGCGGTTTACTGGGGGGGCGTGGGCCTATTTCATCTTTATCCCGATGCTTTATGCCGGCTTCACCTACTTTCGCAATAAGCTTGGGGAGCCTTCAGCGAATATGGAATACCTGGGATTGTTAGATGCCACGCGCCTGGCCGGTTTTGGCTTCGGTCAGTTCGCTACAATCAGTGAGGGGACGGAGGATCAGACACAGGCAGCCCCCGAAATTACCTGGCAACCCGAACCCATCACGCAGAGCACGTGGCGTGATGAGACAGTGTCGATTCAGCAGGTGTTAGTGCTCCTGGATGGCTCACCCGCGGCAGCCAAGGCTTTACCAGCCACGATGTCACTGTGTAAATCAACCGGGGCGAAAATGCTCCTGCTTTCATCTGTAAAAGATTCTACACAGGCACATCAAGAACAATTTGAAGAAACCTATAAAATCCGTGAGGAATATCTCAGCGCACTGGCCAACAAGCTCAGAGCGGCAGATTTCGAGGTTGAATACGTCATCCGTCCTGGCTTCATTGCCGACGCCACTGCTAAGGAAATCGAAACCAATGACATTGATCTAATTATTACATCCACCAGCGGTAAATCCGGGGTTAAGCATTGGAGAAGCGGAGGTGTCTCCAGGAAACTTGTGCAGAAGATATCAACTCCTATTCTCTTGATCTCAGCTAATAGTGAAAGCAGTGATGACTTAAGCTCAGTCTCTATAGATCGTATCATTGTCGCCCTGGATGGCTCAATCGTCTCTGAGGGGACGTTGCCCTATGCAAGATTCTTTGCGAAGATATTTGATGCCGAGATACTCCTGACCTCTGTGCCAGCCGTCCCTGAGACGAGTAAATATCGCGCACCTGCAGGATTTGTCGAAATGCTGCGAACGAAAGCCAACACAAACATGAATCGGTTTTTGAAAGCGGTTGCCAATTCACTTAAGGCAGAAGGCATTCGGGTGCGCACAATAGTAACTGGGTCTCTACCTGCCCGAACGATTGTTTCCATTGCTGAACAGGAACATGCTGATCTCATCATGCTCACATCACGAGGACGCGGCAAGTTGGAAATCTTGATTGGGAGTGTAGCGAGGCGCGTGGTAGAAAACACGGACAAACCCGTGTTCATGATGCCCATTCCCGAAAGCTCAGATCAAGTGGGACAAGGGTCCATGACGGCTGACCTAGTCGAAGGCGCGCTCTGACGAGGTGCCCCATTTTCATATGCAGTGGTAGAGAATCTACTATCTAGGAAAGGTACGGCTCGAAACAAAAAGGGCTCCCGCAGTACGGGAGCCTTTCTCGTGCGAAGTGTCTCGCTTAGAGCTTGGTGACCTGAGCCGCCTTTGGGCCCTTCTCGCCAGCCTCGACTTCGAACTCGATGCGGTCGCCCTCATCGAGGTTCTTGTAGCCCTCGCCTAAGATGGCAGTGTGATGCACGAAGATATCCTTGCTGCCGTCGTCGGGCGTGGCAAAGCCATAGCCCTTCTCGCCGTTAAACCACTTTACAACACCTGATTTACGATCTGCCATGGGAAGTTTTCTCCTTACCCAAACTAAAAGTTGTGTAGAGACCGGGTAAAGACTTCCCAAACAAAAAACCCGGCGGGAAGGCCGGGTTAACTTGTGATTTTAAGT
The DNA here is from genome assembly GCA_037384565.1 of Candidatus Thiodiazotropha sp. GTDB lineage: Bacteria > Pseudomonadota > Gammaproteobacteria > Chromatiales > Chromatiaceae > Thiodiazotropha. The sequence goes on along the minus strand of JARRNW010000578.1, from coordinate 217 downwards.
CTGTACCTGCATTCTACTAGATAACTAATATACCCTACCCTATAGGTTTTGTCGAATTTTCATCTTCGTCTCTGGAAAACACTGTGTGACAGCCGACTCATCAGGGTTACCCATTCCTGTTAAGCCAATCCAGAAGCTCTCGAATGCTTCCGGTCGCCAGAGCGATCACACTATCGGCTCCGCCGTAGTAGAGATTGACCGTGTCGCCATCAGGCGC
>JARRNW010000577.1:0-4432 GCA_037384565.1 Candidatus Thiodiazotropha sp. | reverse complement strand
CCCCCTATGAATATCGATATCCACAGCTACGATCAGCGTCCGGAAAAGCGTTATGTGTTGATCAATATGCAGCGCTACCACGAGGGAGACTATCTGGAAGAGGGTCCCCGGATCATCTCAATCCGGACGGATGGCGTCGAGCTGGAACACATGGGTGCGCGTTTCATCCTACCGATCGGTACACCCTGAACGTCGATGAGAATTGAGCCCTGTACCCCCTGAGGGGGGTACAGGATTGGGATTGGTTTCAGTTTATACCTTGAAGTGATTCACCACGTCTTTGAGCTGTTCCGCGAGTCGCGCCAGTTCATCGCTCGCGGCCGAGGTCTGCTGAGCGCCGGTGGAGGTCTGCTCCGCTACCTCGTTGATACTCATGATACTGCGGTTGATCTCCTCGGTCACGGCGCTCTGTTCCTCCGCGGCACTGGCGATCTGGGTATTCATGGAGGTGATGTGCTCGACTGCGGTGTTGATGGCTTGCAGCGCCTCTCCTGCCGCACCCGCCTTTTCCACACCCACTTGAGTCATTTCTTTGCCGGATGCCATGGCCCGTACCGCGTTGTTGCTTCCCGCCTGCAGTCGGCTGATCATCTCCTCGATCTCCTGGGTCGACTCCTGGGTGCGTCCCGCGAGGGTGCGCACCTCGTCAGCTACCACGGCGAATCCACGCCCCTGTTCACCGGCCCGGGCCGCCTCGATGGCGGCGTTAAGCGCCAACAGGTTGGTTTGTTCGGCGATGCCCTTGATGACATCGAGTACCGAGACGATGCTCTTGCTCTCCTTTTCGAGATCCTGGATCACCGTGGCGGCGGATTCGACCTCCCGGGCGAGATTGCCAATCGCCTCGATGACCCCGTCGATCACCTGCTTGCCCTGGAGAAAGGTGGTATCCGCCTCTTTTGCCGCGGTGGCCGCATTCACTGCGTTGTGTGCGACCTCGTGAACCGTGGCATTCATCTGGTTGATCGCCGTTGCCACCTGACTGGTTTCGTTCATCTGCTGGTTGATACCGGCAGTGGTTTGGGCAGTTACCACTGAAGTCTCCTCGGCGGCGGAAGCGAGCCGGCTAACCGCCTCTTTGACCTCGTGAACCGTGTTGTTAAAGGTCTCCGCGACACGGTTGACCGCTTTGGCGATATGCCCCATTTCATCCTTGGATTTGTATTCGACCCGAGCACCGAGATCCCCTTCAGATAGCCGAACGGCGGCGAGATCGATCTGTTTCACTGCTCGAGAGATTCCGGAGATGGTCAGATAGGCCAATACAACGCACAGTAAGGCACTCACCACCAGGGTGGTCGAGATGATCGAGAACATGCTGTGGTACTCTGCATCCGTCTGCTCGAACATCTCCTTCGATTCGGCCATCTGGATCTCGGTCAACTGGTCGATCGTTTTAACCGCCTTATCGAAATTGGGATTGATCACATCGAGCACCAGGGAGCTGGCCTGATCGTACTGGTTCGATTTGAGTGCTCTGATCATCGGTTCCACGCCCTGTTCCACCATTTTGGACCAGACCTCTTTAAAGTTGGCGAGCAGGCTCTGCTCCTCCGGGGAGAGGTCCGTGGCGGCGAATTCGTTCACATGCTCGTTCACCTCATCGATGTCCTTGACCGCCCTGTCCGTGTGCATCTCGAGGGGGTGGTTATGTTTCGCCGCCAGTGCGGAGCTGGGATCATGCTGCAGGCTCAGCAGCATCTGGTTGCGAATGTCTTGCAGATGTTCGGCGATGACCCCCATGGTATGGACATGTTGGATGGTCACGTGATAAAGCTCGCTGACCGAGTCGTCTGCTTTATGCAAACCTGTCAGGCCGAGGGCGCCGATGACGAGAGAAGAGAGAATGGCGAGCCCGACAATGAGTGTAAGCCGCAGTTTGATGGGTAGATTGCTTAAGATGGTCATGGTCAACTCCTGGCCTCCACAATATGTGCCCTGGGTCAACTTTCATTGCGTGCTACGTCCCGATTTATGTGGCATGGATGCAACTTGCCGCGGGCGGTTCGTTTCGAAGAGCGTGATGAAAGATAGTTAATAGTATGGCGACTTATTTCTACACTGCTTGAGGAAATTGTGAAAAAATGTCGTGTAGAATTGCGATAGATCAATTCGCCGTTTCGGGCTATGCAGAGTTAACTTTAGTACAGGTATAAGGATAGCGACAACATGGAACAGCCTTTCCGCTTCTCGGCGATTGCGGCCCTGATACTGCTGAGCCTCCCATTACCGGTCCTGGCCGGTATGTACAAGTGGTATGACGACCAGGGCAAGGTCAACTACACCCAGACCCCGCCACCCAAGGGTGCTCGCATGGCACCGATCAATACCGACACCTTCAACACGGTAAAGATGAGTGATGTGTCGAAACTGTCACTCCGTAGCAAGCCAAAGCCGACCTCACAGACCAAGAAGAAAGTGATTCACAAGACTGCCCCCAAACGCACCAGGCGTCGGACCACGCGAGATCCGCTTGGCCGCTGCGCATCGTTGGACTTGGTGCGGCTCGGCTATTATGCTCTGAGAATCATGTTCCTGCTCATCATCGAAGATAACCCCGATCTGCTGGAAAACCTGAGCGATTTTTTCGAGGCCCATGGACACAGCGTGGACCTCGCCTACAACGGCCTTTCCGGGCTGCGCCGAGCCCTGGACGAAAATTACGACGTCATTATTCTCGATCTGATGCTGCCCGGCATGGATGGCCTGGAGGTGTGTGCCCGACTGCGCCGGGAGGGACGTGATACCCCGGTCCTGATGCTTACCGCCCGGGATACCCTCAGTGACAAGCTCGAAGGTTTTGCCACCGGTGCCGATGACTACCTGGTCAAGCCCTTTGCCCTGCCGGAACTCGAGGCCCGGATCACCGCCCTGGTACGTCGCGGGCATCAGGTGCATCGGGGAAACCTGCTCAAGGTGGCGGACCTGAGTTTCGACCTGGATCGTCTGCGCGTAGAGCGGGCAGGGCGACGCATCGAGTTGGGACGTATACCCCTGCACCTGCTCGAAGTGCTGATGCGCCGTTCTCCGGCGGTGGTGCGTCGCGAAGAGCTGGAGCGGGAGATCTGGGGTGACGAACCGCCGGACAGCGATGCCCTGCGGACCCATATGCACGCCCTGCGCAGCGCAGTGGATCCCACTCCGGAGGTCCCGTTGATCCACACCCTGCGCGGCATCGGCTATCAGTTGGCATCACCGGGTGATCGTTGAGGTGTGGGAAAAACTGCCATTCAAGGGCTTGAGCCATGGGCGCCAGACGCAGTCTGCGTAACCGGGTCGCGGTAACCCTCGCGGTCTTCGGTGGCGTGGTCAGTCTGTTGCTGGCCACGATCATCCATCTGGCTTCACAGGATCTGGAACGGCGTCTGATCGACGAAACCCTCAACGCGGAACTCGACGACTATGTGGCACGGCGCGCCCGTAATCCCCAATCCCTGCCGGAGCGTACCGCCACCATCCGCGCCTTCGTCGTAACCCCGGGGCGGGTTCAGTCGGAGGTGCCGGAATCGGTCGCGAACCTGCCGGTCGGAACCCATCCCATGATGTTGGAGGGTATCCCTTATCGGGCCGCTGTGCGGGAGGTGGGGGCACAACGTTTCGTCGTGCTTTACGATATCAGCGCCCTGAAGCGGCGGGAACAGGGTTTTCTCCTGCTGCTGGCCGGTAGCGTAATATTGATAACCCTGGTTTCCGCCCTGGCCGGCCGTTGGCTGGCCGGCCGGATCATCGCACCGATTACCGAACTGATCCAGAAGGTGGCCGAACGCAGCCCCGAGGATGATCCACCTCCCCCTCTGGCGGATGCCTTCCCCTGGTATGAGGTCCAGCGACTGGCCGCGGATTTCGATACCTATCTGCAACGACTGCACGATTTCATCGAGCGGGAGCGGTTGTTCACCGGGGATGTGAGTCACGAACTCAGAACGCCCCTGGCGGTGATCAAGGGCGCTACCGAACTGTTGCTCTCCGATCCGGATCTGAATGCACGCAACCAGCAACGGGTGGCGAGGGTCGGTCGCGCGGTGGTCGAGATGGGGGAGATCTCCAGTGCCCTGCTGGCCCTGGCCCGGGAACAGGATGACGACCCCGTGCATCCCGGCGACTGCGATGCCGAGACCGTAGCCCGGGAACTCATTGACCGCTATCAGCCCTTTTTGCGCGGTCGGGATTTGACGCTGACCTTGCAGGTCGATGGTCATCCCCCGGTTCACGCGGATCATGCGGTGTTGGCGATGGTGTTGGGCAATCTGCTGCGTAATGCTCTGAATTTCACCGAGTCCGGAGAGATTCGCGTGTGTCTGAAAAATGATGTCATCCGGGTCGAGGATACCGGTCAGGGGGTGGATACCCAGGCGTTACCGAAGTTGTTCCAGCCCTATGTGCGGGGGGAGAACAGTCAAGGGGCGGGACTGGGTCTCTCCCTGGTGCATCG
>JARRNW010000576.1:0-4718 GCA_037384565.1 Candidatus Thiodiazotropha sp. | reverse complement strand
TTTTCGTGGACACAAATGTCAGGTAGTACAACAAACCGGTACCCAAGGCAAGAAATGCCCCTCGGGATTGCGTACCAATGATCCCTGCGAGAATTAAAACCGACATGCCGATGTAGGCATATTTATAGAGTTTCTTTTCAGTTGTAAATGCAAGGTGAAGTGCTAATGGAAATGCAACATTCATGGACCAGCCGAAGTCATTTCCATCACCCAGGAAAAAGCTTGCTTTGTAGGTACCAATGCGTGCGGCGCCTAGCTTGTCGATATTGATGATGGCTAATGCCGCATGCACCAAGGTGAATACCAAGGTGAACAATCGGAAGCTTTTTTTATCACTGATAAGAAAGGCCCCGATGATGGTAAACGCAAAATAACCTATTTGGGCTTTCAGGGGTTCTATTGCGTAGTGACGTACCAGGCCATGGGCCAATGCAAATAGTGTCAGAAAGATGAAAGCGAGGGTGTAATTGAAGAGTTTGTATTCGGTCAGCTCGGAAACGTTGTATTTTGATAGAACGATAATCAGCAGAATCCCGGAAAGTCCCAGGGTTATGGGCAGGGCACTATAGAAGGGTATATAGTGGCCCATTCCCACATACTCTGTGGCAATCAGGAATAGGTAGAGTGCTAGCAACATAGGGTAAGTATAAAACCTGCGTACTTTCTTAGACCGGATGAGCTGTCAATTTTACATTCTGATCCGAAGCTTGAGCGAACTCGGACTATAACATATAAATATCTGAAAAATAAGTATAATATTCTCTTTTGTAAGTCTCGATATCAAGGTATTATTACCTCTGAAAAGATCTGTGACATGTCAGTATAGGACACCACACTGATTTCACAGCGCGGTATGGAAGAGACCAGCGGAGTAGTGTCGATCGCCAGGATTCCTGACATAGGGTTGTTCAGTGCATCGTTGGAGTGTTCTAATTTGTTGAATTATAATCAATTAGCTTGAGCTGGTGCTATGTCAGAGGCATACCTGATACCCCGCACGCCGGACCACCGTCGTGACTGGAACCAATATCTGAGGGAATCACCCGGGGCAAATTTCTATCAAAGATTTGAATGGCAGGAGTTGAATGAAGCTCACTTTGGCCATAAAACCTTCTCGATTGCGGTTGGTGAGGAAACCATTACCGGTGTACTACCCCTGGTATTGGTCAGTAGTCGGTTGTTTGGAAAAATTCTCTGTTCCATGCCCTTCGTGAATTACGGCGGTACTTGTACTGATAACGAAGATTCCGAACGTGCACTGCTCAAGCAGGCCATGGCCATAGCCGATCAGCATCGTGTGGACTATCTGGAATTGCGATCCATACGCTCATCTTGCCTCGATTTGCAGGAGTCCACACGAAAAGTTTCCATGACAATCCGCTTGGATTCGGATCATGAAAATATTTGGTCGGGTTTCAAATCAAAACATCGAACCAATATCCGGCGGGTTTATAAACACGGTATTCAGGTCAAATCCGGACATCTCGACCTGTTAGATGATTTCTATCACGTAATAAGCCATTCCTGGCGGGATTTGGGTACGCCGCTCTACAGTAAGCACTACTTTAAATCGATACTTGATCACTTTGAGCAGGATGAAATAAAGATCTTTGTCGCCTATCAGGGGGATGTGCCGATTTGTACCGCGTTTAACGGTTACTACAAGGATACGGTTGAAGGTATGTGGATGGGAACGGTTTTGCAATACCGCCAACTGCAACCGACCTACGCGCTCTATTGGGAGATGATAAAAGACAGTTGTGAGATGGGGTGTGAGCACTACCACCTTGGGCGGTCAACTGTTGATTCAACGGCTGAAGCTTTTAAAAAGAAGTGGAATGCGGAACAGACTCAACTCTATTGGCAATACTACCTGCCCGGTGGTGGGGAGATGCCCCAGTTGAATGTGGATAACACCAAGTACCGACTGGCGATCGATATGTGGAAGAAACTCCCACTTTCGGTTGCCGGGTTGATCGGTCCGTGGATTTCCAGAAGTATTCCCTGATGTCACGCTATCTGTCGCCAACAGGATCACCCATCCAAACAGGGGAATTACTTTCGTGGTTGGGTTCCGTGTTCAGCAGCACGGATTATTCGGAAAGCATCAAGCGCATGGTAGCCCGGGATCTGCAATTGTCCTTCGGCACCTTATATATTACAGGGCGGGCTGCAATGGCCTCTGTGCTCGAGAGTATTATGCGCCTGCGTGGTCACGACGACCAGCGTAATGAAATTATCATCCCGGCCTTTACCTGCTACTCCGTGGCAAGTTCCGCAATCAATGCGGGGTTCAATATCCGTCTGTGTATCGGGTGCTCGCGATGGTCAGCGCCAACCTATACGGTCTCCCTAACGATCTGCCCGCGTTGGAGCGGTTCGCAAACGAGCATGGGATTCATCTGATCGATGATGCGGCGCAAGCACTGTATGCCCGAATCGATGGACGTGGTGTTGGAAGCTATGGACGAGCTGGTATTCTGAGCTTCGACAAAGGGAAGAATGTAACATCCCTGCAGGGTGGCATGGTGGTGACGGAAGATGACAGTCTAAATCGATACCTCACGGAACAACAGGGCAAGCTCTCGGATCTCGATTTGAAAGGTAAGCTGAAAGAATTTTTCAAGGTACTTGTCTATTACACATTTCTTCACCCGGTAATGTATCAGATCCCTGCGAATATCAGCTTCAGTGGATTAGGTGAAACAATCTATGAAGATGAGGTTACGGTACTCAGGTATCCCCCCATGTTATCTTCACTGGTAAAAGATCAATTGAGCCGGGGGCTGGATATTGCGGCAAATCGTACTGCGGTTGGCCAATATTACGATCGCTCGTTCGATGGGGTGAAGGGGGTGACCCGGATCAGGCCAGTTTCAGGTGCGGAACCGGTCTACCTACGATATCCCCTTTTGGTAGATGATAAACAAACCAGATTGCGTCTCCTGAATGAGAAGCGTGCATTGGGTATCTCTGCATCCTATCCCAAGGCCCTGAGTCAACTCCCCGAGATCCACCCTAAACTGGTAGGACGATCGGACTGTCCGGGTGCTGAATGGGTCGCACAGCAGATCATCACGCTACCGACCCATGCCTACGTTCGGCAGCAGGATATGAGTGAGATAGTCGACAGCATTAGTAATCTGAGCTTAAGGGGTGAGGCTACATAATGGATGACGACAAGATCAAGGTATTGGATGTGCGGGATTCCCCGTGGTATGACGGGCCAGGGCGTACCATTATCGAAGTGGCGACAGGACTTAAGCAGCGCGATATTGATATATCGATATCCACATTCGTCTCACCCGGAATTCACAATTCTGACTATTTGGATATTGCCCGAAAAAACGAGTTGGTGACCTACGAGATCCAGGAAAGCGCCATGTTTGACAGACAGGTTCTGGAACGGATTCTGTCAATCTGTCAATCTCAGGGCATAGATATCATCCACAGTCATGAGTTTCGCTCCAATATCTATGGGTTGTATGCCGCTAAGAAACTTGGATTACCCCTGATATCCACGGCCCACGGATGGATAGCAAACAGTGTAAAAAGAAAGCTGTTTGCCGTGATTGATAAGATATTCCTGTCCCTGTTTTTTGATAGAGTTATCGCCGTATCCGATAGTGTTGCCGGTAAAATCTATGGGTCCAGGTTTTCAAAAAGATCCATCGTGACGGTTCACAATACGCTCGATACCAAGAAATATCAGATAGCGCATGACAATCAGCTGAGAAGACAGTACAACATCCCTGACGATGTGAAACTGATTGCCAAAATCGGCAGATTGAGCCCTGAGAAACGCCAGGCGAATTTAATCTATTGTATTAAAAGACTTTTGGATAAGGGGCACAGATGCTGTCTGCTCCTGGTTGGCGTCGGTCCGGATGAAGCGGAGCTGAAAGAGCTTGTTGAAAGTCTGAACTTGAGTGATGCGGTTGTTTTTACTGGTTTTATCAAACAGATGCAACCGGTCTACAGCGAGGTGGATCTTGTTGTTCAAGCCTCGTCAACAGAAGGATTGCCCAATGTAATACTTGAAGCAATGTTGATGCGAGTGCCCGTGATTGCAACGGATGTGGGCGGCACTTCGGAGGTTGTTTCAAATGATCAGTTCGGGACATTGATTGAGCCGGAAAATGATGATTTGCTTTTTGCCAGGATTCAGGAGTTTCTTGAGTCACCTGAACGGTTCAATAAGAAGCTTGATGCGGCAGAATCGAGAATCAGGGAGCACTTTGATTCGGATGTTCGGTTGATGCGAATGGCGGAGATCTATAGGTCTGTTATTCCGAAGGATCATTGATTTCCATGGCACCTGTGCCTGGTCGATCGGCGTTGACCGGCACGGGCAGAGCTTAATCACGACAGGTTGAGGAGTCATAGGCCATGCCAACGTTTACGACGGTAATACCCGCATATAATTGCGGAACATCAATAGCGCAGACCCTGCGTTCCATTGAGGCCCAAACACGAAAATGTGATCAGGTGATCGTCGTTGACGATGGCTCCAGCGATGATACAGAAGCGGTGATCAAGGCGTCATTCGACTGGGTCGACTACATAAAAATCCAGAATTCGGGTGTCTCTGTGGCGCGAAACACGGGTTTCGAGCGGGCATCGGGCGATTGGATCGCGCTTTGTGACGGCGATGATATCTGGCATCCGGATAAACTAAGAATTGTCGAAAAGTGTATTGAGCAAGCACCCGACTGCAG
>JARRNW010000575.1:0-2927 GCA_037384565.1 Candidatus Thiodiazotropha sp. | reverse complement strand
CTTGTGTGTGGCGTATCGCGCATTTACGCGTGATATGACTCGGTGATACCGCGCCCTGAAGGGCCGAAAAATATGAGTTTCACTTTGTTTCAGTGAGTTATTGTTTTGGTCTGGAAATTGCTTGAAGCCTCTGGATTATAACGACCCTAAAAGAGGTAAATAAAGAATGCGACTTACAACCCTGTCTCTGGCTATTACGGCGCTCCTAAGTGGTCAGACGCTTCATGCCGAGGAACAAACCGAGAACCTGAATGAAGTGATTGTTGAAGGGGAGGCTGATTCCACCCCAACCGTTACCCTGATGCCCATGGATGGTGCTGATATGGGAATTCCCGCAGACTCAGCGGACTTTCTACGCAACATTAACGGTGTGTCCGGTGTGCGCATGGGCGGTCACGGTATTGATCCGATCATCCGCGGGCAGAGCCAGACCCGTCTGAATATCCTCATGGATGGCGCCTACATCCATGGCGGTTGCCCGAATCGCATGGATCCTCCTACGGCCTATTCCGCCATGGAGAGCTATGACAGTGTGACCGTCATCAAGGGCTCCCAGACCGTACTGTACGGCGGAGGTGGCAGCGGGGGTACCGTGCTTTTCGAGCGCAAACCTCCACAGTTCGAGGCAGGGAAAAACTACCAGGGCAGTATCGACGGGGGTTATAAAAGCAACTCGAAAAGCAAAGAGTTTTCAGCGGATGCGGCAGCCGGTTCCTCGATGGGTTACATCCGGGGTGTGGTGGGCTATCAGGATGCGGACAACTACGAAGACGGCGATGGTAATGAAGTCCGTTCCGCATTCACCAATAAATCCGGCAACCTGATCCTGGGATATACCCCGGATCAACACAAGAACCTGGAACTGAATCTCGAAGCCACCCGGGAGGACGATGTGCTCTATGCCGGAGCTGGCATGGATTCCCCCAACAGCGATTCAGACAATATACGGCTGAAATATAACCAGCGCGATGCCTTGGGTCCCCTGTCAGGCTTTAAGGCGGAGTTCTACTCCTCCGAGGTAGAGCATCTGATGGATAACTACTCCCTGAGAACCTTGACCGCACCCATGCGGATGAGTGTTCCGACCACCTCCGATACCCTGGGAGGCCGGGTCCTGGGCGACCTCACCCTGGGGCAGGCGGTACTGACTCTGGGTATCGACTATCAAGACAACGAGCGTGATGCCAACCGCTACTCCGGGATGGCGAATATGGAACCGACCACCCTGCAGTCGATCATGTGGCCGGGCGCGGAACTGGAACAGACGGGTCTTTTCGCGGAGGTCTCTGTGCCCGTGGCGACGGCGGATCGGGTGAAGGCGGGATTGCGTTACGATCGGGTGGAGGCCTCGATCTCCCGGGGAGATGAAAAACCGGATCTCGGACCCAGTCCGACCCCCAACAATCTCTATGCCATGTATTACGACGAAACATCGGATAGCAAGACCGAGGATAATATCGGAGGCTTTGTGCAGTATGAGCACGCCATTGGGGAAGGAACCCTCTACACCGGGATCAGTCGTTCCGTGCGGACTGCTGACGCCACGGAGCGCTATTTGGCCAGCTTCTCTCGCAATATGACCAGCGGTATGGACTCCAGTTGGGTGGGTAACCCAGAACTGGCACCAGAGAAGCATCATCAGATCGAGGCCGGTTTTAAATGGAATACAACGACCTGGTCCAGTGACGTGGCGGTCTATTACAACGATGTCAGTGATTTCATTCTGCGGGATCGTGCCCGAGGTCAGGATGGGGTCCTCGTCTCCAACGGAACGGCCACGATCTATCGTAACGTGGATGCGGAGTTCTATGGTGTCGAGTGGGAGACCACCTATCAGGTTACCCAGGCGTTGAAGACCCATGCTGGACTGGCCTATGTTCATGCGGACAACACCACGGATGATCGGCCTCTGGCTCAGATCGCACCTCTGGAAGCTACCCTGGGCGCTTCCTATGCGATCGGTGCCTGGGATCTTGGTGGCAACCTTCGCGCCAATGCCAAACAGACCCGTGCGGATCTGGAGGAGGGGAGTGGACAGGATGCTCAAGAGACCCCTGGCTGGGGCGTCATCGATCTGTACGGCGCCTATGATATCAATCGCAGCGCCAAGGTCAGCTTCGGTATCGATAACCTGTTAGACAAGACCTATGCCTATCACGTGAACCGTGCCAATGCGGACCCGTTCAATCCGGAAGCCATTCAGGTCAATGAACCGGGTCGTGAGATCTGGGTCAAGGGTGGTATTCGCTTCTGATAACGGTTCTGCGGAACTGAAATTTATCAGAACCCAATCAGCAGGTTCCCTTGCACTGCATGGGAACCTGCTTTCCTGCGGTCTTTACAGGTATGTCCGTAATTATTCTTGATTGAACGCGGCCCGTAGGTGCGCTGGATAGTGATACAATCACCGTCCACCGATGCGCTTCCCGCAAACTGTTTGATATGCCGCTTCCTGCACAAGCTGTAAACTCACCACATCCCCAGTTTTGGGGAATCGTCGCAATCTTAACCGCCTGTGTACTACTGGCGGTCATGGATGGTGTTGGGAAATGGCTGATGCAGGATCTGTCCATGCCACAGGTGGTTTGGGCCCGTTACTTTTTTCACACGATCATGGGTGGCGCGGTGTTCTCGCTACGTGGTGGTTTTGGGTTCATTAGTCCCAGGCGTCCCGGGTTGCAACTGATTCGAGCGGCCTGTCTGATGGGCGTGACCCTGAGTCTCTACTGGGCGATACAACGTGTGTCACTGGCCGATGCAACAGCTATCCTGTTTATTGCCCCAGTGTTGGTTACACTACTGGCCGGGATACTATTGAAAGAGCCGGTCGGGATCCCGGAGTGGCTGGCGGTCGGTTTGGGATTCACCGGGGTGTTGTTTATTGTACGTCCGGGGTTTCGCGAACCCGAACCCGCACTGCTGTTGGC
>JARRNW010000574.1:0-4931 GCA_037384565.1 Candidatus Thiodiazotropha sp. | reverse complement strand
GGAAAACTCGACGCCCCCATCCCGCAGCGGATTTTCTGGGCCGCCATGGAGGGGCTGATCGCCGGAGCTCTGCTGTTCGGTGGCGGATCGGATGCCCTGGGAGCACTACAGGCCGCGGCCATCACGGTGGGGTTGCCCTTTACCCTTATTCTACTTGCCATGTGTACCGCCCTGTACCTGGGACTTCAGCATGAATATAAATTTGTCGTGAAATAGCGAATTTTTTGCCTGAGGCAGTGCCAGCATATTGAGCACGCAACACCGAACTGAGCCGCGCTTGCGGCCCCTAACCTTTTGATATCCAGTGACAGGCCGACGTGTATCAACATCTATAGCGTGGTTAAAAAGTGCGGGCATTGTGGCGCAGTTCCCTTTTTCCGACAAAAGGATGGATTATGCTCTTCTGACTTCGGTCAAAGTGTTGTGCTGGATATCGGACTGACCACGCAAAGGAACTGCGTTTTTCCACTTCACGCTCCAGGTTTCGTTGGCGTAGCACAGGAAACGCACCCCCGGATCCGCTTACTGTCTGGGGATTGGTTTCGTGCATCTGATGCTTTTATTTCTTCTGATATTTCTGCTCCTCGGGCTGGGTTTTCCGGTTGTACTGCACAATGTCTACCGTGCACCGCGTATTATGGAGACACGCACACCGCATCGCATCGGACTGCCTTTTACCCAGCAATATCTGCTTGGAACAAATGGTAAGCGCCTCTACTCCTGGCACATTCCAGCACCCGACAGCGATGCCACCTTGATTCTCGCCCATGGCTGGGGAGCAAACATCGAACTGATGCTACCCCTGGCACAGCCTTTTCACCGAGCCGGACAGGATGTGCTGATGTTCGACGCCCGCAATCACGGCAAAAGCGATGGCGACAGTTTCTCTTCCCTGCCCCGCTTTGCCGAAGATCTTGAAACCGCCATCTGCTGGGTCAAGCAGAAAAAGCCGCAACACCGGATTATTGTCATGGGCCACTCCATCGGCGCCGCCGCTGCGATACTCTCCGCCTCCCGTCGCAAGGACGTGGATCTGGTCATTGGACTATCCGGATTCGCTCATCCTAACCTGTTGATGAATCGTCATTTGGATCGCCCCTGGCTGCCAAAATTCCTACGTCCGATGATTCTCAACTACATCCAGTGGGTCATTGGATTTCGCTTCGATGAGATTGCTCCCATGAACCGAATTCAACAGGTGACCTGTCCGGTCATGCTGGCGCACGGTACGAATGATCGGGTCGTACCCATCAGTGACATGCATCTGATCGAGGCAAACGCCTTACCCGGCCAGCCGATCAAGCTCTTTCCCGTAGAGGGAGCACGACACGATTCCGTCGAGTTGTTCCAACAACATGCCGGTACACTGGTGGAGTTCACCCAGTCCTACTTGTGAATTGACAGTCGACCGGTCGATCGCAAGGTTTGTTGCAATTTTCTTGCTCATATCAGACCCTTAAACTTCAAATTTAGCGCATAGACATTCGTAGGGGAATTCTGCTGTTGGCCGGATGCATACTTCAGGATTCGGCTTCAATAGAGATTTGAATCATTTTTTACCAAATAAAAGCCCGAATCCAGGGCAAACGACCGGGCTTTTAGGTTTTAGGCTGCTGAGCGGCAGAAATGAATCAATTTGGGGTACTTTCTTCGCACTTTTCCAGGGCTTCTACAACATTAACGCGTATGGGGAGCCCCTTGTTTGAGACAACCACTGCAGCCATGGGGTAATCCATTACCGTCAATCCAACACATCGTTCATAATCAACAACTTGAATAACTTCTTGACCGTCTTCAGAAATGCTAACACCGGAAACCAATATGCTGAAAGCAGTAGAAGGTTTTACACCCAAGCCACCCACAACGACCTGTTGAGTTTCGAAATCAATCAATGGTTCCGGTAAGGCACAAGGATCCGTCTCTGGAGGAATAGCTGTGGTATACACGGTTGGGCAACCTAAGAGTCTTGCGTAATAGAATTCGAGCCATTGTTCCTGATCAGTGATCACTTGCACCCATGGCGTGTCACTTTGTACTGAATGGGGAGCTAAGTCGAGTACTCTGAATTCTTCAGCAGAGGCGGTTAATGATGTCAGATAGATTAATATTGCAGTGCTTATTCTTAATATGTTCATTGTGTCATCCTTTACAAAATATTGAATAGAATTCTGGATAGTAAGTAATCACAGGCTTCATAACCTTTAATCAGATCACATTAACGAAAATGATATTTTTTAGCTAGGCGTATTGAGTCATTCCTGCTGGTAGAAAAAGCCCCATGTCAGGTTGCCGGAGGCCTTTTTCAGATATTGGAGCAGGCTCGGAGAGGGGATGGCTTCCTGGGGAAAAATGTTCTCGATGAATAGGAACAGTCGTCCGCAGCCTGCGGTTTGACGGTCCGCAGCCTGCGGTTTGACGGAAATCGTAGGTTACCGGATCCTGCGTCTGGCCGCAGTGGGGGCAGGTGGCGAGCCAGCCCGGAGACGCCTCTTCCCAGGATGCAAAGGTATGGCGCCAATCAATCAGTCGCTTGCGGCAGTTTGCACAGCGCGGGGGCGTGGTATTACGGCCAGCGAGCAATCTCGGATGTGGTGTGGGGCCGTCGATGATCAGGTGGCAGTAGGGTTCGTTATCCTCGCCCGGCTCCATCCGGATGAAGGGCGAGCAGCCCATGAAATTGATCCATTGCATGAAATTCTCACCCAGTAGAAACCGGTTTGTATGAGGGAGAATGGCGCTGTCGATCAGTGCGATCTCCCGCAGCATGGCGATCAGCGGAGCATGATCTTCCAGCGCTGCATAGGGCGAAACCGGCGTCAGGACCAGCCGCCCGGTGTGCAAGGCATGGTGGTTCATCGGGGCGGCTCTGGAGTCACCGGTCTGTACAGAGGGACGGCGGTGATGCTGTTTTTCGGCGAACCGTCCACCAGTTTGTCGCTGTAGCTGAGATAGACGAGGGCGTTGCGACGATCGTCATAGAATCGCACTACCTGCAGGGTTTTAAAAAGCATAGAAGTGCGTTGTTTGAAGACCTCCTCGCCGTCTTTCGAACGGTTGCGGATCTCCGGACTCAGATTGACCGGTCCGGTCTGACGACATGCGATGGAGGCGTCGGAGGTGTCTTCCGCGAGGCCCACCGCACCTGACATGCCTCCCGTGCGGGCCCGGCTGAGGTAGCAGGTGACGCCGGGTACGCCCGGGTCGTCAAAGGCCTCGACGACGATTTTGGCCCTCCCGATGGGACTTCTCTTTAGCGGGCTCACTGCGCCCCCTTCCGATCTGGCCGAGATGACCTCTTGGAGCCCTTTCATGCAGTCAGAAGAGCATGCAGATGGTTTTTCCGACCACCGGAAGATCCTTGGGAGGTCAGTCGTCGTCGTGGCGCCGATATCTCCACGCATGATCTTCCCACTCCTGTCTCTCCGTCCGGGCCCCCCCTCCCCGGTTGCGTGACCGCCACAGGTATTTGGCCTCGTGTTCGTCACCGCTGCGATGACACTCGGCACAGTTTTCGAAGTCGCGAATACCCTCTTCGAAATGTTCCTCACGAATCTTGGATCGGGAATGCTCGTGACAGCCGTAGCAGGTGTAACTGCCGTAGTCATTGTCCCTATGACAGGTTTCGCAATCGGTATCGTGGTGCCGGTCGAAGCGAAAGTACTCATCGTGATCGAAATTCGCCGGCGTCCAGGCCTCGTCGGTGTGACACTGGCTGCATGCGCCGCTGATCTTTCGATGTAAGCCATCCGCCGGAATGGCATGACAGCCTTCGCAGCGCTCCCGTACTGAAAGCGCCACAAGTTCGTGGGAAAAGCTTTGGATGGGACGAAAGGCCATCACACCCTTGTGGTCGCTGTGACAGGCTACGCAGTCGTCTTCTATCAGATTTTGGTGGAAGGCGACGTTTTTCCGTTCGGCTTCGATGGATTCGCCTTTCGTGGTCTTGACTCCGATCTCCTCGACTTTGTGACAGCTGATGCATTTCCCGGGGGTGCTACCCAGAAAGGGCGTGTGGCAGGCAAAGCAGTCCTGGATGACCTCTTCGTGAGCTTGTATCGGTTTGCCTGGCATAACCGTCAGTTCAGGCAGAAACAGTACCAGAGCTACCAGCACCACTAGGTTCAAGGTGACGATCAACAGCGGTTTTTGGTATTTCATGGCCATTGCCAGAAGAGCAGGATGCTAAATATGTGGGTCACACCGAGGACAGCGAACGCCAGGGTGATCGGAAGAGCCAACTGGCGCCGGGATCGGTCAAGCAGGTATTTACCGGTCATGCCGCTGGCCACATTGACCAGCATGGCGATGAGCGCCAGCCAGGGAAGGATGGCGTAGACATGGATTCCGGCATGTACCAGGATCATCAGAGAACCGAGCCAGGCAAGGGTTTCATGCAGGGCAAGCAGTGTCACGGGTTTTCCGTAACGAATCTTTTTGCGTTTGCGCAGGGAGTAGATAAACGAAATCAGGATCAACAGGGTTCCGGGGATGCCCAGCCAGCGTCCGATCCAGACCAGTTCGAACTGGTGCAGCAATCCATCGATCAGCAGAGCGCCCAGGATCAGTCCTGCGAACAGAGTCAAGAAAGGCAGCAGTTGGCGTGACCAAATTGAGCGTTCCATGGAGTTTCCCCAGGATCGGTTAACACTATTCCTAAATGGCCAGTCGTAGGTCGCTTTTCGGGCGGCCGACGCAGAGCAGGCAATGTCCGTCTTCAATCTCGGATTCCGGCCGTTCACAGTAGATAACCTCGCCCGATTCGATGTGGGTTTGGCAACTACCGCAACTGCCGGAGCGACACACGGAATCCACCACTATGCCTTCGGCTTCCGCGAAGCTGAGCAGGGAGTCGTGGCTGCCGTCCCAGATCGCCGATTTGCCGCTCTTATGAAAATTCACCTGCCAGGATTCATTTTCGGGATCCTGGTTCT
>JARRNW010000573.1:0-3610 GCA_037384565.1 Candidatus Thiodiazotropha sp. | reverse complement strand
CTTTCAATCATCGGCCATGAAAAATGGACGTTGACGCGCATCTGAAATCATCAAACAATATGGCCTGCTTCAGAGACTTTATTACCCCAGGATCCCCGCTTGTGGATATTGCATCATAAATTCCGCCTGATTCTGGCGCTCTCACTCCTATTACTCGGTTGGCTGCAACTGCATCATGAGTTGACAGACCATCTGGGGCATTCGGATGAGAGCTGCGAGATCTGCGTGTTCATGGGGCATCTGGGGGATGGTGCGCATGCTTCACTGTCGCAATTCTTCAGCAATTCTCAGATCATCGGCTATCTGGCTGCCGTCATCTATGACGCACCGGCACTAGAGGCTCTGTTTCGATCCGTACTGACTCAACGCGGCCCTCCCACTCCCAATTCAGTCTGATTATTTTTTGTTTTCGGGGGTTTCCGACACGCAGGTGATCGGAAGCGGCCCTTTGTACTGAATTCGGAGAAACTGCATGAAATGCGGACACTATCTTTTTGCGGCCTTTGCCGCCATGCCCTCGCTCGCCCTGGCGGCAGGCAATAATTTCAATCCTGACATCGCTCTGATCCTCAGCGGCACCTACGGTGATTTTGAAAGGGATCCCGAAGACTATGCCATACCCGGGTTTCCACTCGCCGAAGAGACCGGCCCTGGCGAGGCAGGTTTTTCTCTGGGTGAATCGGAGTTATCTCTGAGCGCTAATGTCGACCCGGATTGGTACGGTCTGCTGACTCTGGCACTGACCGGTGACGGCTCCGCTGAAGTGGAAAACGCCTTCGTTCAGACAACCAGTCTGGGTGAAGGCCTGACTGTTCGTGCCGGTCGCTTCTTCTCGGGCATCGGTTACCTCAATGAGCAGCACGCCCACACCTGGGATTTTGTCGATGCCCCCCTGGCCTATCGGGCGATGCTCGGCAACCAACTGGGTGACGACGGTCTACAGATGCGTTGGCTGGCCCCCACAGATCTGTTTCTGGAACTGGGGGCTGAGTGGCTGCGCGGTGACGCCTTTCCCGCCGGTGGCAGCGACAATGAAGGACGTGGCACCTGGTCCGCCTTTTTTCACCTCGGTGACGATCTGAACGAAAGTCACAGCTGGCGGGCAGGACTCTTCTCCTACCTCAACGCAAAATCCGCCGATCGGGAAACCGCCAGCGAATTCGGCGACGATTTGTTCACCGGCGACAGCGACCTCGTCCTGGCCGACTTTGTCTGGAAATGGGCGCCGGATGGCAACGGATACGACCGCAATTTCAAGTTCCAGGCCGAGTACATCCAACGCAAGGACGACGGGGAGTTCACCCCTGCCGAAGCCGACACTCTGCCCCTCGATATCACCTCGGAGGGCTGGTACCTGCAGGCCATCTATCAGTTCACCCACGGCTGGCGGGTGGGATTGCGCCACTCTGAATTGCAGATGGACGATCCCGGTGCGGATTATGCTGGAACGGTGCTCGACACTCAGGGACATGATCCATCGACCAGCAGTCTGATGGTGGACTATTCCAACAGCGAATACAGTCGTCTGAGGCTGCAGTACAACCATGACGATTCGACCGATGAGACCGACAACCAATGGTTGTTGCAGTACCAGATGAGCCTGGGTGCACATGGTGCGCACTCGTTCTAACCAGGAGAGATGCTATGAAATCTTCACTTCAATGGCCTGTTGCCCTGGCCTTTACCCTGTTTCTGAGTCCGCTCAGAGCCGCCGATCTCCAGGTATTTGCCTGCGAACCCGAATGGGCCGCCCTGACCCAGGAGCTGGCGGGTGAGCATGCTGAGATCACCACCGCCACGACGTCACGCCAGGACCCCCATCACATTCAAGCTCGTCCCTCTCTGATCGCACGCCTGCGCAGGGCCGACCTGGCGGTCTGCACTGGCGCGGGTCTCGAAATCGGCTGGCTGCCAATGTTGCAACGCCAGTCCGGTAACGCCAAGGTACAGAGTGGCAAACCCGGATTGTTCGAGGCAGCCATGCAGGTAGAACGTCTTGAGATTCCCGAATCGGTTGATCGGTCTATGGGGGATGTCCACCCTGAGGGTAATCCCCATGTCCAGACCGATCCGCGGCGCATCGCCGAGATTGCTGTCGCCCTGACCGAGAGGCTCAAGCAGATCGATCCGGCCCATGCGGCGGATTATGATGCGCGACATAAGGATTTTTCCGCACGATGGAAAACCGCCCTGCAGAGATGGGAGACGGAAGCACAGCCCCTGCGGGGCAAACGGGTGGTGGTGCATCATAAAAGCTGGGTCTACTTGTTCGATTGGCTGGGTATGGAAGATGCCGGTCAGCTGGAATCCAAACCGGGGGTTCCCCCCTCCGCGGGTCATCTGGCTGAACTCAAGGCGGAGCTGGCCGCCCGGCCGGCTGCCATGACGATTCGCGCTGCCTATCAGGATGGGCGGGCTGATCAGTGGCTGTCTCGGGAAACAGGTATTCCGGCAGTGGAACTGCCCTATACCGTGGGCGGTAGTAAGGAAGCCAAGGATCTGTTCGGGCTCTTCGACGACACCCTCTCACGCCTGCTGCAGGCCCTGAAGTGAGTCCATTCGGACTTGATATCGGCATCCTCGGCCCCGCCTTCGCGGCAGGGCTGCTGGTGCTTTCCACCCATGTCCCCCTGGGCCGGCAGGTCATGGCCCGGGGGATAATCTTCATCGATCTCGCAATCGCCCAGGTCGCCGGCGTGGGGGTTATTCTCGCTGCCAATCTCGGCTGGGATGAGCATGGCCTGGCGGCTCAACTGGCGGCTTTCATCGCCGCATTGGCCGGTGCCCTGGTACTCTGGGGCGTGGAGAAACTCTGGCCGGATATCCAGGAGGCGCTGATCGGTGTGTTGTTCGTGGTCGCCGCCTGCCTTGGGATTCTGTTGTTGGCGCACAACCCGGAGGGCGGCGAGCATCTACAGGATCTCCTGGTGGGACAAATTCTCTGGGTTGGTTATGCAGACCTGCTGGTGCCTGGGATCCTTTATGCTGTGATTCTCGCCATCTGGTTTACGTTTCCGGCTCGCAACCATCCCTTGCTGTTCTATCCCCTGTTTGCCGTGACGGTTACGGTTTCGGTACAACTGGTCGGGGTCTACCTGGTATTCGCGAGCCTGATTCTGCCCGCCATCGCGACCCGTAAACGGACTCAACAGGGGCAACTCTGGTTGGGTTATCTGCTCGGTGGGTTTGCCTATGCCTCGGGTTTGCTGCTCTCTCTGTGGCTGGATCTGCCTGCCGGCGCATTGATCGTCTGTTGTCTGTTAGCCAGTATCTCACCCTGGCTTGTTATCCACAGCACCTTGATGGATTTCAATGCCTAAAAGGTACGTATTTCGGAGTTCCGAGTGCTATTGGGGGCCGTTTGTGTAGGACTCGACCCGGGAGGCTACCCCGTGCCTGCGTCAAACCCGGTATTGGCGCGGAACATGCATCATTCTCAACAGATTCGATTCGCCAGGTACTGCACGCCTCACGGCAACCACTCAAAGGTGTGCACCGGGTGATCACCAGACCGGCGAGATAGCACGTAGAGGAAACCTTCGGAGTGGACAACCCATGTCGATTACCAACTTGAAAACAATTACTTGCATTCTTACATTGGCTTCCTCAT
>JARRNW010000572.1:0-3852 GCA_037384565.1 Candidatus Thiodiazotropha sp. | reverse complement strand
GCCGGCCTCGCGGTTCTGGCCCAGGGTTCCGTCCCACTGTTCGCCGATGAGCTGGAACCCATCTTCGTCACCGCTGCCCGTACGGCGCAAAGCGCGGATGAAACCCTCGCCTCGGTCACTCTGATCACCCAGGAAGACATCCAGCGCTTGCAGGCGCAATCCCTGCCGGATCTGTTTCGAGGTCTGCCGGGGCTCACCTTTTCCAACAACGGCGGACCGGGCAAGGTCACCTCCCTGTATCTTCGCGGCAGCGAGGCGGATCACGTCCTGGTTCTGGTCGATGGGGTGAAGATCGGCTCGGCCACTTCGGGCACCGCCGCTTTCCAGGATATCCCCCTGTCCCAGATCGAACGTATCGAGATCGTAAGGGGCCCCCGGTCGAGTCTCTACGGCTCGGAGGCGATCGGCGGAGTCATCCAGATCTTCACCGCCCGAGGTGGCGGTCCGTTGCGCGGCGACCTCAGTCTGGAACTGGGCAGCCGTGACACCCGCGGAGGCACCGCGTCACTCTCTGGTGGCGGCGATCAGGGCTGGTACCGCCTGAGCGTCGAAAAGCAGCGCACCGATGGTATCGATGCCTGCCGTAACATCACCACCGCGGGCTGCCGCAGTGACGAACCCGACAAAGACGGTTATACGAACGAATCGGCAACCCTGCGCACCGGCTACCGTTTCAACGACCAATTCGAGGTCGACGCCCACCTCTGGCATACCCATGCGGAGACCGATTTCGACGGAAGCTATGTCAACGAGTCGGAATCCTATCAGCAGGTGTTCGGCGGCAGTCTGCGCTACCACCCCATGGAGTCCTGGCTGCTGACCCTCGCGGGGGGACGCCACCGGGACAAGGCGGACAACTTCAAGAACGGACTGTTCATGAGCCGCTTCAATACCGAACGGGACAGCTACTCCCTGCAAAGCGATTACGACATCAATTCCGACCATCAGCTCAGCCTGGGGATGGACCGGCAGAAGGACAAGGTTGACAGTACCACGGGGTATGAGTTCGATTCCCGTGAAGACACCGGTATTTTCACCCAATATCGCGGAGTAATCGCGAATCAGGATCTGCAGCTCGCCCTGCGCCGGGATGACCACGACGCCTTCGGTAAACACAACACCGGAAACCTCGCCTGGGGTTATGACTGGAGTAGTGGCTTACGCACCCTGATTTCTTATGGAACCGCCTTCAAGACCCCTACATTCAACGAACTCTACTACCCCGGCTTCGGCAATCCGGACCTGGAACCGGAGGAGTCGAAAAGCCTGGAACTGGGCGTTTCAGGTGATCTGGCCAGCGTGGAGTGGTCGTTCAACCTGTTCCGCACCTGGGTTGACCAGCTGATCGGTTTCGATGCCAACTACCAACCCGCGAATATCGACCAGGCGCGCATCGACGGGCTCGAGTCCCGCTTTTCCACCGAACTCCTGGGTTGGCGTCTCGATACGAACCTGACCCTGCTCGATCCCCGCAACCGCACTGCGGGAAACCGGGAGGATAACCTGCTTCCCCGCCGCGCCCGTCGCTCACTGCGGATCGATCTGGACCGGGATTTCGACCGCTACACTCTGGGCGCCACCCTGAACGCCGAAGGTTCGCGCTACGAGGACTTGGACAACAACAACGAGTTGGGCGGCTACGGCACCCTGGATCTGCGGGCGAGCTACCGCATCGCATCCGCCTGGCAGCTTCAGGGCCGTTGCGAAAACCTCTTCGACAAGTCCTATACCACCGCCGCCTACTACAACCAGCCGGGCAGAAGTGTCTATCTGACCCTGCGCTACCAACCCTGACCCTAAGGAGTGACCCATGATGCAAACCCGCGACCCACGCCTCAACCTGTTCCTGGCCATCACCCTGGCCCTGCTGATGATACTGACCCGGGGACACCACGACTTCACCCTGGAGCATCTGCCCGACGCCTCCTGGGCGATCTTTTTCCTCGCTGGCATCAGCCTGCGCTCCACGGGCTATTTCGGGCTGTTTTTTCTGCTCGCTGTGAGCCTGGACTATATCGCCATCACCTGGGGCGGGGTCAGCAGTTTCTGCGTCACCGGCGCCTATGCCCTGCTGCTGCCCGCCTATGCCGCGCTCTGGTACGCGGGGCGCAGCGCTAAACCGCAAACCGCAGCACCCCTGTGGCAAAACCTGCCCCGCATGGGTCTCCTCGCCCTGGGGGGAACCCTGACCTGCGAACTGGTCTCCAGCGGCGGCTTCTACTTCTTCTCGGGCCGCTTTGTGGACCCCAGTCTGACGGAATTTGCCCCTCGACTGGTGAAGTATCTGCCGGGTAACCTTCAGTCCGTCGCCCTCTATCTGGGCATGGCCGGCGTTGTCTACGCGGTGATCAGCCTGTTTCGCCGGGGCTCGGATCAGGGGCTGTCCAAGCAGGCTTGAGCCCGGTGCTGGCCCAAGCTGTCGAATCCTTCACCTATGGCTCAGGCTTCCGCGCACCCGGGCAACGACGGATACGGGGAGTCATCGCCTGGCTGATCCTGATTCTGCCCACCGCGGTGGCGGCCGCGTGGGCCAGCCGACTTCCTGGGATTGGCGCGGCTTTCGATCTGCTGGCCCTGAGTTTCGCCATTGGCCACCGCAGTCTGCATCAGCACGCCCGGGCGGTCAGCGATGCCCTGGAACGCCAGGATGAAGCCGATGCCCGTCGACTCGCGTCCTACATGGTCAGCCGCGACCCGGAGACCCTGGAGATCCCCAAGGCCACCACGGAGTCGGTCCTGGAGAATGGCAGTGACGCGGTGTTCGGCGCCCTGTTCTGGTTTGTCATCGGCGGCGCTACGGGTTGTCTGGTATATCGCTTCGCCAATACCCTGGACGCTCTGTGGGGCTATCGCAGCGAACGTTACCGGGATTTCGGCTGGGCTGCCGCGCGTCTCGATGACCTGCTGAATTACCTTCCGGCGCGACTGACCGCCCTGAGCTACGCGCTGACCGGGCACACTCTCCAGGCCATACGCTGTTGGCGTACCCAGGCTCGCGCCTGGGACAGCCCCAACGCAGGTCCGGTGATGGCCGCCGGGGCCGGCGCCCTGAGCGTCACCCTGGGGGGGCCTGCCCGCTATCGGGGTGAGTGGCATTCGCGTCCGATTCTCGGCAGCGGACCCACCCCCGGGGCACAGGATATTCGCCGGGCCCTGCGTCTGGTCAGTGCCTCGCTGGTGCTCTGGCTACCACTCCCTCTGCTGGCGGATCTGTTCCGCACCCTCAATGCTTGAGCACGGGGGTCGTTTGCGGCGTGCCGCCGCGGCCTATGATCGGCCGCTTTCCCCGTGGCTCGATCTCTCAACAGGAATCACTCCCCTGGGCGGGCCGGTGCCCACCGTTCCCGCCGAACACTGGGCCCGGCTCCCTGAATCCGATGACGACCTGGAAGCGGCGGCACGCAGCTACTACCAAACCGAATCCCTGTTGCCGGTGTGCGGTAGCCAGGCCGCCATCCAGGCACTGCCCCGGTTGCGACCCTGCTCACGGGTGGGCATCGTCCACCCCAGCTATGCCGAACACCACCATGCCTGGCAGCAGGCTGGACACCAGATCCAGTTACTGGACACCTCCCGTATCGAACAACACATCGCCCAGCTCGAGGTATTGATCCTGGTACGGCCCAATAACCCGACCGGCACCTGCCATTCCACCGAGCAAGTGCTCGATTGGCATGACCTACTCGCACAAAAGGGGGGTTGGCTGGTGGTCGATGAGGCGTTCGTCGACGCCAGTCCGGAGATCAGCCTGCTGACTCACCCCCGACCCGGCTTGATCGTACTGCGCTCCCTGGGTAAGTTTTTCGGCCTGGCGGGGGCGCGGGTCGGGTTTGTCTGCGCCGAAGCCTCTCT